>CAZFDO010000068.1:0-8185 GCA_964517965.1 uncultured Clostridia bacterium | reverse complement strand
ACAACTGTGCACTTTTAATCTTTAAACTGTGCACTTTTAAATTTTAGCTAACAGATAAAAAAATAACAGATAAAAAAATAACCTCATTATCTAGTCTACTGTTTCAGCGCTTATCTCAATGAAGATAGTCTGAGTGCCTGTACCTACGCTCATAGTTTGCGGCGCGGTAAACCTGATCCACAGTTTCCGGATTTCATCTAAGGCAAAATTAACCCCGGTCTGATCCCCGGCAAATTTAGTCGCGGTGCTCTTACTGGCGGCGTCCAAAATGGCATGATTAGGAGCATCCCAGCTAATATTACTGATAACTGTAGCAAAAGCACCCATTAAAAGATAATGATCTGAGGTGGTATTATTAGTATCGGCAGTCCAACCCGGCGGATTTACCAGGCTCAAAGAAGTAGTCATAGGTACGCCGCCAATATTTTCAACGTAAATTGGGCCGCCGGACCTGGAAGCTCCCGCTAAAAGCTCTCCCAGATCTATTGCATCACCTGTTACGCTGATCCCCAGGCCGACACTGCGGGCATAACAATAATAGGTATTAGAATGCCCGGATTGGTTGTGCTGAGGCGGATCATCCGTAGTAGTATCTACAGTAGAAACAGCAAAATAGTATCCTTGCCCGGCCGTAAGCCCAGTGACTTCATACGATTCGGTAGTCCCGGCAGCAGCTGGGATCCAAGTCTGGCTAAAAGCAGTAGCATTAGCAAAATCTACCTCGTTCCCGATGTAGTTTTGAGAATACTTTACTATATAACTGGTATTAGGATAATCTCCTTCCGGAGCAGTCCAAGTCAGCTTCACACTGCCAGGGATACTGCCAACAGAAGCCTTCAGATCATTGATGGTAGCCGGACCAGGACCGATAAATTGGATCTCGTCAATATAAATGACTGGATCAATATTCTGGACCCGTCTCATATTCACCAACACCAGGCCATTGATATCAGTCAAGGTCTTATTGCTTAAATCTATGGCAAAAGTTTGCCAGGAAGTAGTTAAAGTCATCCAATTGGTCTTAACATTACAGGTATCCATGTTACTAGAGGAGGCATTATCTCCGCCAACTCCGAATTGCACTTGTATAGCATTGCCATTGCCATCAGCAGCCCTAGCCCTGATGATCATAGCTGAGTAATTGGACAAATCAAGACCTGTACCACCATTAGCTCTCCATTTTCCGCTGGCCTGAACGTAGAATCCAGCCCAGGCTGCCCGGTTCGGATTATAAGTAATTTTAACGCACGATGAGCCTTCAGCCGGGCTATCATGGCTGTTCGAATCCATAGTCATAGCATCGGTACGATTCTCATGGGCCATCCAGCCGGTGGGCGGATAATGCCATATGTCATCATAGATATAGAGCACTTTATGATAGGGAGCGCTATGCCCGGCCATTGTATATTCAATAAACAGGCTATATATGACCGGTGTTTCAGAAGAATTAGTAGAAGAGATATCCGCTTTCCAAAAGAGCTGATTGCCAGTAGTGGTAAATGTATGCTTTGAGCCGATCATGTTTACGCTTTCAAAGTTCACCCCATCATTAGAAAGATAAAAATTAATGGTCTGGCCTTTTGTATAGTAACTACCATAAACTAGAGCAGTAAGAACTGGGGTATCGTTCGGATAAAGCACATCATCAGAAAAAGCTACCGCTGAAGTAACAAAGTCTCCGCCTTTCTCTTCTGTGGTAATTTCCCAATCAGCGCCGGGAATATTTGATCCATCAGAAGTTACTTTTTGCCCATAAACATCAAAATCTGAATTGCGGTAAGCATACCAGGCGACATAATAAGTATCACTGGTACTATCAACGGCTAAGGTCGTGGAGAAACCGTTATTGTATGCCGCGTAAGTGGAATTATTATCACCCTGGTTCACTTTTATCTCACTAGCCCACTGGGCCTTGCCATCAGTATCATAGCGCTGCATATAAATATCCAATTTGCCGGCATTGCGGTAATCTTCCCAGAGCGCTACCGGGGCATTGGTTGAATCCAACCGGACCCTGGGATTCCGCTGCTGGGCTGAACCGGAATCAGTGTTCATTTTCACGGCACTGCCCCATTGGGCCACTCCGGAAGAATTGAATTTCTGTATGAATACATCCCTGTTGCCATTATGGTATTCATTCCATACTACATAGCTATTACCGGAAGGATCCGTGGCCAGGTCAGATGAATCCAGGGACCCGGCACCAGCCAATTCTGTATGCCACAACCGGTCAGCCGGCCCAGATACAGCGGCTGGAAACTTATCCAGGCACACAGCAAATCCCATGCCATAACTGGAATAATTGACATAATAATTACCCTCACTGTCGCAGTCCACGGAAGTTACTGTATTGATTCTGGTCCAGGTCCAGGGTTCATCTTCACGCACTGTTATTTTGGTGGAACTGCCTACCCGTGCAGTATTCATATAGTCCGCCACACTCGGGTCAATCTTCTGCATATACATACCGGAATCTCCACCGCCAACGCCTTCATAGATACTGCCTTTAAAAAAAAATACCAGTTGGTTGCTGGGATTCAATACTGCCGCGCAATAGCCATAATTATAGTCGGACACATAAACATCACTAATTAACAGATCACCGCTGTTCCACTGGCGATTGCCGCTGGCGTCAAACTTTTGCAGGTACATATTGCTTTCATGTATCCAGTATATGTAAATGTAGGTGCCGTCGGTGATCAATCTCGGGTAATCGAAGAAAACATCATCAGCTATATACGACCCTGAATATACACTGTCTACCCGGACATCGTCGACCAATTGCTTATTTCCATTCTGGTCATATTTCTGTAGATAAATATGTCCATTATTATCACCGATACCGTCGCGGAAATCAACCCAGGCATAGTACTGGAAATTACCCAGAGTAATAATACCACTTTTTACTTGTTTGGTGTTGCCAGTAATATTTTTAGGTAATTGTAGTAGTCCCTGGCTGGTATTCCAATCAGCGGTAGTGCCGGCTCCTTTGTGAGTGGCATTATCAAAACCCTCGGAAAACGTATAAATCGTACCAGCGGCCCATAGTCCCGCTGCGGGGCTCACGCCTAAGAATACGGTAATTAATAAGGTTATGGTTTTTATCTTCCTGTTCACTGCCGGCAAATTTTGCTCCCAGTATTAAATAAAATAAGTTACAGAAGCCATAACCATACAGCTTTGTAACCGAAGTCCGTGGCTTCTTATACAATAAATATAGCACAAAAACCGCAAATGTCAACCTCTTTTTGACATCAGTCAAATTGCAGCGTTAAGAGTGAAAACTGCTCCAATACCGGAGGATTTTTTGTATCCCTGGCGCCAATAAAGATCAACATCTGTTCGCTCTTTTTCAGCTTTAATAAGGGCAAATTAACACTGATATCAATGGTCTTTGATTCTTTAGTATTCAATTCGATGCGGGGGTTCTTAAAACTGAACAATCCGGCTGCTGCCGGGACATTAGCCAGTCCTATAGCATAAAGGTTCAGGGTTATTTTTTCCGAACTATTGTTGGTGATAACCAGTTTGGAAAGGTCAAAATCCCTTTTAATGTTCACTTCCGGGACTGAAATAACCTTGGGATTTATCATGACCACCTGGCCAGACTGGTCTCCCTCGATTTTTTGTTGAATTGTTTCCGGCGGGAACCGCTCAGCGGTAAATGAAATAAAAACTTTGCTCTTGATATTGACTTTCAATATCCCTTCCAAGGTATAAACTGTAAGAATAGCCTCATATTTCTTGCCAAATAATTTTTCACTATAAGGAGCATAAACGATCATATTAAAATTTTCAGTCTGGTTAGGCTTGACCCAACAGCTTTCCCGGTCAAATTTTATCCAGGACACATCCGGTATAGGCTCGTATCCTTCCTTGACCCGGCTTTTACCAGGAGCCGTGACTTCCAGAAACATGTTTGAACTAAGGGTGTCTACATTATTAACGCCCAGGGTAAAAGCAGCTTTTTGCAATAGGCTGACGGGTATACCCGGCGGTACATTATCTACCTGGATATCTGAAAAATTGATCGTGAATGCCGCGGCCCAAACAGTGCCGGTAAAACTGAGCGCTAATAAAATCAGGCCCATTGTCTTGATCATATTTTTTTTCATTTTACGCTCCTTAAAGCATATCCGACGACATTCTATATTCATTTTATACCCTATTTTTTTAGTTATGTCAATGTCCTTCTTAGGGGAAAGATACTGCATAAAAAAAGGAGACCTTGATTCAGGTCTCCTTACTTTTAATATTATGCTTTTTTAGTCCTTTAGAACCATACACCCATTGATATCCTGTGGCTGCCGGAAGAATCAGCTATTTGCAGCGGCATGATGAAAGAATAATCCAGGTTCACTCCGAAAGTCTCTGAACGAATGCCATTAAAGGAAAAACCAAAGGTAAGCTCGTTGGAATTCCAACCGGCTCTTAAACCCAGGTTCTTGTTGAGCAGGTAACTCTCTGCTCCGATATGGATCGTATTTACACCATCACGCATCGTCATATCAATGGCCGGTGTAATCTGAGTAAATCTCCAGGCAGCACCCAATTTAATTTCCATCGGCACTTTATCTTCATCTTTTAAACCTACGTCAGGTTGGGTCAGATTTTTGCCGGCCAGGCCTATAGCCAGCCTTTCCCAAGGTTTCACCAAGGCGCCAACATCAACTGTGAAAGCGCTCTTGGAGGTCCCGCCCTCTACAAAAACCGGGTCAATTCTGGCATAATCATCTAGGGTATAGGTATGTCCCAGTGATTTTAAATTTAATCCGACATAGATTATCGGAGGCAGGTTTGGTAACCAGTCATTCAATTTTTTGGCATAGGTTATGGCATAAGTATCTTCTTTATATAGATCCGTGGCGGTAAAATTGGCCCAGCTTACTCCGAAGGCGCCAATACTGCTCTTGGGATAGACAAACGAGAGGTAATTGAACCCCAAGCTGATACTGTCAGCCCCTGCCTTCAGATCCAAACCATTATAATATGTAGCATACATGAAACTGCCTTCCGCGTTTTTCATTTGGGCGATACCTGCTGGGTTCCACAGGGGAGCATTACTATCGTTCGCTACCCCCACAAATGCTCCCCCCATGCCAGCAGGCCTGGTTCCCCAACCACAGTCTTTAAACGCAGCTTGGGCAATTTGTATATTGAGAATTATTGCTATTGCTGTTAAAGTGATTAGAAAATTCCTCTTCATCGTCATCCCCCCTTACTTCGCCACGGCAATAACGCCGCTTGCTAGAGTTCCATCTACCTTATATTGGTAGATATAGACTCCGCTCTCAACTACACTGCCGTCATCATTTTTGCCGTCCCATTGACCGGTACTTATGGTCCTGATCTTACGGCCGGTAATATCGAATATCTTTATTTCTTCAGTAAGAGAGTTAAAAGTAGCTATATCGTTTGTATTGTCTCCGTTAGGAGTGATGATCTTCATCGGCGGACGATAATCTTCAGCAGTCAAGGTAGCCACCGGGTAGAGTGCATATGCGCTGAAATGGTCTATGATGCAGGTAACTGTATGATTGGTGGTATTGATGGTAGGCACTCCTGCCATCCGCCAGTTGAAACCATCCCAGGAGAATAATCTTAATGATGCCGGGTCAATAGTAGCATTGCCATCAGCATCAGTGATATTATCGATCATGCCATCATTATCCAGGTCAAAATAAAGCATGGTCAGGGTCAAAGCTTTGGCAAACTTGGTGCCAGAAGGACCGAAGTCAAAAACGATTGCCGGCTCACTACTCAGGGACATCTTCGGAGCAGCATGCGTAGCTGTAGAATCACCCTGGATGATGGTTATGTTAGTATTAGTGCCGACTGCGCCCTTAGGAGAGCTCAACAGCATAATTCCATCTTCGCTATTTCCATCAGGGACAGTTACTTCTGTAATTGATTGGGCGGCGATCGTACCAGTTGTGGTTTTGGTTACTTCAATAGTATAAGGATCTCCATCAAAAGCTGCGGCATTGACAGTTTCAGCCGAAGGGTAGTAAACAATACTGCTGGTACCGACTGCAGACTTGATGAAATATTCTAAGCCAGGCTCAACAACTGCGCTGGCAGGAATTTCAAAGGTATAAGTAGTAGCATCCGTCTCGCCGGCAACCGCGGCAGTGCTTTTAGCTGAAATAGTGGTATAGGCGGCGGTGTCTTGCTTGCGATAGCTTAAAGTCACTGTATTCCCAGCTGCTACTATCTTGGCTTTTATGATCATCTTGTTGCCAACCATATTAATTTTGGTGAGCGGAGTTTCTGTACCAAAGGTCAATAATATTGCCTGTGGATCAAGAGTTAATAAAAAATTGCTAGTCATTAAAGTGCTAGGTCCTGAAGCAGCCATTCCCCTGGCTGTCCAGAAAACTTCATATTTCTGGCCCAGATATGTTGATACATAAGGTACGAGGATAGTGATCGTAACAGTCTGTGATTCTCCCGCAGCCAGGGTAAAAGTAGAAGGAGAGGCCGTAATCCAGGTATTATCAGGAGTGAGAGTATAACCGGTAGCTAGAGTTCGGCCATCAATGTTAGCCACAGTTCCAAGGCTAAAAATAAGAGATTCACTATCAGTGCTTTCGTTAGTATAGGTAATTGATTGAACAATATACGGACTGCCAAAACTGGCATTAGCGTAATAATCATACGGCAAGTTTGTGCCGATCTGAGGAGACGCCCATAAAAGAGAACTCATAGCCAAAAATATCCCGGCTAAGAGCACAAGCAGTCCAGATGCTTTTCTTTGTTTCAATCCCGCACTTTGTCCCTTATTTTTTCTCATTTTTCCTCTCCACTGCGTTCTTTAATAGTGGGCCGCCTATGGCGGCCCACTATCATTATACTTCTATTTAGAATCCTATTACAATATAAATCTTCATTTCTGCGTTAGTGCTGGTCACTGAAGGAGGCCAGAACTTTACCCACAGGTTTCTCGTTCCATTGTTAAACGGAATCGCAAAACCAGAGTTCTCATAGGTGGCTGAAGCATCACCTTCAAAATATCCACCGCTTCCGCCGTCATGAGTGGCTTGCCGGATCAAAGGAAAGACGCTAAGGTAATCAAGAGAATCAGTGTAAATATTACTAGCTGGTGCCAGTTGATTAAACACAGCTGCCAGAGCATAAGTATTGTTCGCACCTTGTAATGGAGCAGTCACATTATTGGTCCAGCCAACCGGATTCTCTATAAGTAATGTTGCATTTTCAGTCTGATAGTCACCAATATTGGTAACGATAAGGTTTTGAGCTGGGGTCAAGGCTTCTGACCTGTTACCAGTTACATACGAGCTAGCTTGTACGGTACCAAAGTTGATAGATCCGCCAATAGAAATACCTCTTTTGCCGCCGGTCACTTTGACGATCACTTCACCTTTTTGACCACCAACATATCTGATATCATCAGTGTAGAAGGTTACCGTGCCAGTGCCGCCGCCATTATCGGATTGCTTAATTATTACACCCCAAAGTTTTGCTACGGCGATCAGGTTTGTGCCAGCCAGATCAATCGTAAGTTCCTGGCTGAAATCAGTGGTATTAATGGTCACCGGGCCAACAGAATGTTCAATAGCATTGGAATCAACCATAAAGAACTTCTCGACAACTACATTCGGTCCGCCCACAGGCTTCGCAACTTTAAACTTTAGTTGGGAATAGGCAGTTAAATTTACGGTTGCGGATGCGGTTGCAGAGCCATTTACAGTGACTACTTCACCTGACCAGGCTTCTTTGGACATATTATACGCATAAGACACTACAGTGCCCGGGGTTCCGCCTAAAACTAAAGAACTATAAGCCAGAGCATGGTCGGCCCCACTGTTTGATCCATAGCCACCCCAATAGGGTGCGACTGTTGTATTTGGATCTTGTTTTTGTCCCATCCAAATAGCTGGAAATGAGCTCAACCAACTATCCTTCCAGACATCTTGGTCAGCATGAGCCATGGTAGCTAAGCCGGCAAATGCTAACATTGCAACTACTAACACTACTAACAATTTCTTCATGTGCTTCCTCCTTGTTTTTTTTGCCCCAAAAGCACATCCGTGGCTTTCGTGGCTTTTTTATTTTTATTTACCGGGTACTCCGGTAAAACAAAAATCCGAGTTACTTTTTGCTTAACTCGGCAGCTCGGCTGACCCCCTTTGGTTATAGGTACTCAATGGTCCCGTGGCTTTGC
>CAZFDO010000067.1:0-8204 GCA_964517965.1 uncultured Clostridia bacterium | reverse complement strand
AAGTAAAAACTATATTTTCTACTTTTCTGTCGAACCAAACCAGTGGCGGGTTCTATTGGAAAACTTAACTAAACTTAGCATTATCGGTACTTCTGTGAGGACCCCTACCACTGTCGCCAGCGCGGCACCGCTCTTTAAACCAAAGAGGGCAATCGCTACCGCTACTGCCAGTTCAAAGAAATTACTTGCGCCGATCAGGGCGGCGGGAGAAGCAATAGTATGGGGCAAATGCCACTTTTTAGACCACCAGTAACCGATAAAGAAAATGAAATAGGTCTGTATCGCCAGGGGGACAGCAATAAGCAGGATATGGAAGGGATTACCTAGTATAATATTCCCCTGAAAAGCAAAAAGAATAACCAAGGTCAGTAATAATCCCATAATTGTAACCGGCTTAAGAGCCTTTAAAAACACCTGTTCAAACCAATCCGCCCCTTTTCGCTTCAATAAATACACCCGGGAGATATACCCGCCGGTCAAAGGCACGACGACAAAAAGAATGGTAGAATATATCAAGGTATCATACGGTACAGTTATTTGGTTCACCCCCAATAGAAACTTAACAATGGGGACAAAAGCTATTAAGATCACCAGGTCATTAACCGCCACCTGCACCAGGGTATAAGCCGGATTGCCTTTGGTCAAATAACTCCAGACAAAAACCATGGCGGTACAAGGCGCAGCTCCCAAAAGTATAGCACCGGCAATATACTCTTTAGCCAAGGCTGGCTCAATAAAAGCAGAAAATACATATTTAAGAAAAACCACCGCAAAAATAGCCATAGTAAATGGTTTGATCAACCAGTTAACCACCAAGGTTACGGCTAATCCTTTCGGCTTTTTACCAACCCTGACAATGCTGGTAAAATCGATCTGCACCATCATCGGATAGATCATCAACCAGATCAGAACCGCTACCGGTATGTTTACCTGGGAAACTTCCAGCTTATTTAAGAAATTCACCCCGGCGGGAAATATTTTCCCGATAAGTACCCCGGCAATTATACAAAAAATAACCCACAGGGAAAGGTACCTCTCAAAAAATGGGAGTTTTACTTGGGTATCGGTTTCAGTCATAGATAAGCGGCTCCTTATTTTTCTACTAAATACTTTTCAAACAACTCTTTATCCCAATTAAGCTGGGTTCCGGCAGCTTGCAATGAAGAAAGAAGAATAGCTTCAGCGACTTCCTGCTTGGTAGCACCTGCGCTCAGAGCATCCTTAATATGATGTTCCGTGCAATGTTGACACCTGAATACTGAAGCCACTGCCAGGCGGATCAGTTCTTTGGTCTTCGTGTCTAATACTGTCCCCTGTTTTGCCGCGTTCGAGAAATGCTGGTAAGCTGCTCCCAGTGGAGATTGTTTCAAATACCACGGTGTTTCATTAGCCATTTTACGCCTCCTTTTAAAATGTGTTTTTCTTATCCCTTACTAGCCATATATATCAAGTAAACGCCTCCTAATAGAACCAACACTCCGCAAGCTTTCTTTAGTATAATAGCACCCTTTGATTGCTCAGTCCAGTTCAGGTAAGTTTGAACTACTTCGGCAAAAGTCCCTGCCACGACAATTACCGAAATATGTCCGAGCGCATAAGCAAGCACAAGGGTTACTGCCAGTAATAGGTTGCTCCCAGCTACGGTAAAGGCCACTCCCAGCATCGGCGCCATATAAGCGAAGGTACATGGACCGAGAGCGATACCGAAAACTAATCCCAAGATGAATGCCGCCAATAATCCTTTTTTCCGGTATGCCGGCTGCCCGGATTTTCCCAATAATGGCAAGGGAATGATACCAAGCAAGTGCAACCCTATTATAAAGAATATTATGGCTACAAAATAATTGCCCCAGGGCCCGACATCACCCATGATCCGGCCAAGCATACCGGTAATTACCCCAATGAGGGCAATCGTAATAAGGATGCCGGACGAAAACAATATTGACAGCAGTAAAGCGCGTTTTGTAGAAATGCGCCCTTGTTCATCAATAAAGCCAATGATCAGGGGAATACTGGCTAAATGGCATGGACTCAAGATGATACTTAGCACACCCCAGATAAAAGAAGCAGTTATGGCAATGAGCGGATTAGCATAAAGAGCATTACTCAACCAGGTAAAGAGTGACACCAGCATTATTTTACCCCCTGCTGTTTCAACACTTTTACCAGTTCCTCTTTGGGGAAAAATCCGACATGCCGGAAATATTCTTTCCCATTCTTATCTAAAAAAATCTGAGTAGGAATCGCCCTTATCTTATATTTCTCTCCATAAGGCCGCCCTTCTTCGGTCCATACGTCATAAAAGACAACTTCTACTTGGCCTTCATATTCCTTTTCTATTTCTTCCATGATCGGCTGCATCATCTTGCAAGGGACACATTTAATAGAACCAAGTTCAATAAAGGTTACTATATTTTCGCTCTTTTTCTCAATCTGCGTTTCTTGCTTTTGTTCCGATTGCATACGGCCAGCTTCTTTTTTAAGCTTCACTGCCGGCGTTGAATCAACGCCCACAAATCTAATTACACCGAATATTAATAATAATATACTCATTACTACTATCCATCTCCAAGGTTTCATTCCTGTTCTCCTCTTATCAAATATTTTCCGAGACAGCAGTTCTTTACTTTTGTTCCTTTATCCAATCTTTTATCTCTTCCTTTGCAGGTACCCTGCCGGCTACTACCACTTTACTGTTAATGACCAAAGCTGGGGTGATCATTACTCCATAATTCATGATGTCGCTAATCTTATCAACTTTAACGATTTCGGCTGTAATTCCTAATTCTTTGGCTGCTTCCTCAGTTAATATGGTCATTTTTTTACACTTTGGACATCCCACACCCAGAATTTCCAATTTCATTTTTTATCCCCTTTTCTACAGTTCATTAAGACGGTCGCTAACCCAATTGAATTACTCTGTTTTAGGCAAGTGCACCATATAGCATACCGGTAATTGTAGCCATTATTACCACCAAAACACTATAAATTACGGTTTTTTTCGTTCCCATTATATTTCGCAGCACGAGCATACTCGGTAGACTCAATGTCGGTCCGGCAAGAAGCAAAGCCAGAGCCGGCCCCTTGCCCATCCCAGCATTCATCAGTCCTTGCAAAATAGGTATTTCCGTCAAGGTAGCAAAATACATAAAAGCCGCGACAATGGAGGCAAAGAAATTCGCCCAAAGAGAATTTCCTCCAACCAATGCAGTAACATACGAACTGGGGATGATCCCTTCATGCCCTACTCTGCCTAAAAGAAAACCAGAAATCAGCACTCCGCCTAAAAGAAGAGGCAATATTTGCAGGGCAAAACCACAGGTAGAGAAGGTCCATTCTTTTAATTCGTCCTTTTTAAACCACTTAAATAGAATAATCGCCAAAACAACCAGGGATAAACCGGCAATCCACCATTTATATTGATAGACTAAGGACCAGATACTTTGATCCCCAGCCAGAGATTTGCCCCAATTGGCAAATATAAGAAATGCAACCATTGAACCAAAATAAAGGATAGTCTGACCTAAAGAGCGTTTTTCTTTGACCTCGCCAACATTCAAATCACCATTGGCCTGACGAGCACGCTCTTCTTTCAAGAAAATTAAATGCATTAAGAGCCCGATAAAAACGCTGAACAATACCGCGCCTATTGCTCTTGCCAATCCTAATTGCCAACCGAGAATACGCGCAGTAAGAATGATCGCCAGTACATTTATTGCGGGTCCAGAATAAAGAAAGGCTATTGCCGGCCCAAGTCCGGCGCCACGCTTATATATGCCGGAAAATAATGGCAGTACCGTACAAGAACAAACCGCCAGAATTGTTCCTGATACAGATGCTACGCTATAAGAAAGAAATTTATTAGCTTTAGCTCCGAAATATTTCATTACCGAAGCCTGGCTGACGAAAACCGATATAGCCCCGGCGATAAAGAAGGCCGGTATAAGGCACAGGATCACATGCTCCTGCGCATACCACTTAACTAATGATAAGGCTTCAAATAGGGCATTGGTAAATCTGGAGTTTTCAATCGGCAAATAATAAGCAAGTAAAAATACACCTATCATTAGTAGCAGTTTAGTTCTATTTTTCACTTATTTCCTCTTTTTCTAAAATAATATAGTTTTTGTCGGTTAGCTTTTTTAGCGGCCATTAAATCCTGTATGATTCGATTATCGTCCCCTAGCCAATCCTTTAAGTTTGCTACTATTTTCTTAGCGTATGTATTCTGCGGCTTTAACTGGTAATTAGTCCATAAACCAACCTGCCAGTCTTCAATTATCCCGGCTTCTTTCAAGATCTTTAAGTGCTTGGATACTGTCGGCTGCGCTAATCCCAGGACCTCTCTGATCTCGCACACACACATAGGTTTACACTGCAGCATCTTTAATATCCGCAGGCGATTTTTATCAGCCAGGGCCTTGATAACTCTTTCCAAATCTTTTAACATCGCTTCCTCCATATTGCTATATAACTATATGACTATATAGTAGCAAATAAAAAAAGCACTGTCAAGAGATTATTAACAGCGCTTCTTTTCCTTACTTTCTTTTTAGCACTTTAGCCAACCCATAGCTCAGGCCAAAAACCACCAGTGTTCCTGCAACGCCGCCCACTGCGGTAGCTACTTTTTCATTATGAATGCCCGGGAAAGTATAATCAGGAATAGGAGAGGGCATTATCGGCTTGCCTTCCCCTTTTTCCAGAAATCCCTTATCTGCCGCTACCCGTTCCAAGCCATCGGGCTTCGGAGAGGCAAAGGGGGAAAGGATTAAAGCCACTAAGAGAGCTATACCTAAACCGATCAAGATATCTCTTTTATTCATGATTCACCCCCGCCAGCTTATAGCTATACAGCAGGTCTGGTCTTACTTTCAGGACATAACTTAATACAAAAGCAGTAATAATGGCCTCCCCGATCCCAATCACTGCATGCACCCCAGCCATAGCTGGTAACACTATTTTTAAGGGGATCGTCCCAGAAAAAGCCAATTCAAAAGCACAGGCAGTCGAAGCTATTAATACTGAACACCAGCTGGCGATAGTTACTGCTATTTTAATTCCCCGGGCCTTCTTTACCATATACTTAATTCCGGTATAGATGAAATACGCTCCGGCGGTGCCGAGCAAAGACATATTTACAATATTCGCGCCTAAGGCAGTTAATCCGCCATCCTGGAAAATAAGACACTGGGCAGTTAGCACCACGGCAATCACTAAACTGCCGGCATAGGGGCCTAGCAGCACCCCAGCCAGTACTCCTCCCAGCAAATGCCCGGAAGTCCCGCCAGCTATCGGGAAATTTACCATTTGCGCGGCAAAGATAAAAGCGCTCATTACGCCCATCAGCGGAATGGTTTTGTCATTTAATATTAACCTGGTTTTTTTTAGGCAATAACCAAGCCAGCTAATAGCAATAACCCAGGTTGGCACCCAGGTATTCGGAGCTAAAAATCCATCAGGTATATGCATAGTCCTCTCCTTTTAAAGGTGTAAATTAGAAATATCATGGATTGGGATCTTTCACTTTCATTTCATCTTGTTCAATCTTATTCTGCCATAAACCATTACTTCCATCAAGAAATTAAAACGTTTATTAGGATTTCGAACACACCATAACGATGTAGGGTGTGTTTTGAGAGTAGGTGACTAAATTTTGTTTTAATCGTGAGACATATTATCTATATTTTCATCATCTTTTTCCGAAAGCCAGATACCAATCCCTGCCTTCTTCTATTTTTCTTCCGTTGAAGCCCGCTCTTTTCATAAGCATTAGCATATTCCTGTTGTCCGGCATATGATCATGACCTACCGGGCCACCTACCTTACGATGGAAAACATTAATCGTTTTGCGGTGGTCGGTGTGAGCGATGATCAATTGCCCACCTTTCTTCATAACCCTTCTGATCTCACGCAACACTTTTAATTTGTGAGGAAAATGGGGAAACACCGCAAGGCAGATAACCTTGTCAAAATAAGCATCAGGAAAAGGTATATTCTCTGCATTGGCATGAACATACTGGTACTTATTGCCGTATTTCTCTTTGGCTTTTTCCAGCATGCGCGATGAATAATCAAGAGCTACTATCTCTCCTTTTTTCCCTGCCGCCTTTTTCAAGAAAGGCAGGAGAATACCCGTGCCACTGCCAATGTCCAGAATGCGGTCTGCTTTTTTGATTACAAATAAGGGAATAACCTTTTTCTCAATCTTCATTAAAAGATCTTTGGTGATGGAAGCATCCCATTTTTCGGCATGCATTTCAAAAAACTGCCGGCGATTCATTCTTTGTTCTCCTTTTTGGTGAGAATATCATGCTGATAATAAATATCAGGCCAGAAACCATAATAACGACTGAACCTGATGGCACATTGAACAAATATGACAAAACCAGGCCTGCAAGACAGGCGCTTACCCCGAATAGAGCGGAAAGAATGTACATAGTTTTAAGATTATAGGTCAGCTGATATGCGGCCAGGGGTGAGCTGGTTATAAGACTAAAGACCAGTAGACCGCCGATAGTGCTTAAATTCATGGTAACCACGATACCGCAGAGAAAAAGTAGTGAATAGAGTATCGCTTTCTCCGGGATGCCGGCAGCCCTGGCTATTTCCCGGTTGAACATTACCGCCATGATTTCTTTATAAAAAATTGCCAGGAAAAAGCAAATTAGAACAGCCACACCGGCCAGAAGAAATATCTCCCGCAGCGATACGGTCAGGACATTACCCCAAAGAAGATTCAAGGCCTCTGTTTTTGGGCCTTTAATCAATCCCATTCCAAGAAAAGCTAATCCCAAGACAAACGAAAATATCACTCCTATCGCCACATTGGGTGAAAAGTCGCCCTTATCCGCGACCGGGCCTATCATAAAGGCAGCTATAAAACAAAGCAGGAGAGCAGTGACCAAAGGGTTTATGCCAAATAGCAACCCAAAAACTGCTCCGGCAAACGCGGAATGAGACATCGCTACACCGACGAAAGGTATATTGAGCAGGATCACCCAAACTCCGATAATACCACAGGTTATCCCGCCAAAAATAGAGGCCGCTACCGCCCTTTGCACAAATTCATACTGTAGCATTTCAAGCATAATTACCCCTTATTGATGAGATTGTTCCACATGGAAGTGTCTCTTGCCGTTAACTAAGACCATTTCGATCCTGCAGTCGTATAGTTCTGAGAGCAAATTATCGGTCATAATCTCTGCTGGATTACCGGTATTAACGATGGCCCCCTTTTTCATGAACACAGCCAGATTACAGTAGACAGGAATGTGGCTTAGGATATGGGTTACAAAAACCACGGTATATTTTTTCTCAGCGTAAATTTTTTCTATAAGTCGTAGGATCTCATTTTGCGACTGGGGATCAAGATTGGATGTCGGCTCATCCAGAAGGATAATCTCAGGCTCCTGAGCCAGCGCTCTGGCAAGAGCGACCTTTTGGTGTTCTCCTCCGGACAAATGACCTATCGGCTTCTCCGCCAGAAGCTGGATTCCTGTTTCTTCCATGGCTAACCACACGATCTGTTCATCATGGTCTGTCCATTTCCCGAACAGGCCTATTTTCCCGAACCTGCCTATAGAAACTGCTTCTTTGACGCTTATGGGAGAACGCGGATCAACGTTGAGACGCTGAGGGACATAACCAATGTTTTTACGTATAGCTGATGAATGCTTTCTCTGCAACGGCAAGTCAAAAACATCAACTGATCCTGTAATGATCTTTCCCAACCCGTTAATAACCGTCAATAGAGTCGTTTTCCCTGCTCCATTTGGTCCTATGATAGACACGAATGAACCTGCGGGAATATTCAGACTCACATTCTTTAGCGCGGTATTTTCCCTGTATGATACGGTTACATTCTTTATTCTAATATTAGCTTTCATTTTAGTGCCTGTTCGATCAGCCAGGCGTTTTTTTGTAAGGTCTCCAGATATGAATCCGCCTCGGGAAAATTTGAAAGCGTCACGTGCGGTACTTTCAAGTCTTCTGCAATCCTCAGTCCTGCTTTAGGCCCGCTTTGCAGATTATCCACCACCAGCGCTATTCGTTCTTTTTTAGCTACTGCAACCGTATCGGCCATTCCTTTGATATTTATATCCTCTGTCCGGCCATAGGCATTGACTACGTTTAAACCAAGCCAGATTAGAAAATCTTTTTGATGTTCCGAGCAGATCACTTTTTTACTCTGGTGTTTTTCA
>CAZFDO010000066.1:0-8457 GCA_964517965.1 uncultured Clostridia bacterium | reverse complement strand
CTCTGCTCTTTCTGCTTACTTTGGCAATATAATTTGATTGGCCTTGGGCAAATGGCCAAATTCAGTTTCAAATATTTTGGGGAATTCATCTTTGGCGCCGATGAAGGTCATAGTCAAGGGCATGGCCCGCTTGGCCTGGTCGCACATCTTGGCCGTTTTTTTCCTGATCTCCCACTGGGCATGCTCATCTTCCCGCAACCGCGAGATATGGTACAGTTCGCGGGCATTCACTTTCATCAGTACGCGGCGTTTGTGGGCATTGGTCAGGATATATGGTGCCGCCAGCGGAAAGTCTGCATGTATATTCTTATAGACCTGGTTAGTCTTCTCGATAATTTCCTTAAATTCCTTATCCATACCGGCTTCAACAATAGCTTCAGGGATCACTACCCCTAATGCAGGGTCATAATCCTGTACCGTCAGGGTGGCCATACGATGTCTCTTAAATTGGGCAAAACAGCTGGCAGACATAAATAACTCATAGGTCAATGAAGGATATTCAAACTCCCGGAGGGTGGAATCAAAAAATTGCATATATTGGCAGGCGGTCTTTACGAAATCTTTTTTTTGATCCGGCTTCATCAGCCTGACTGCCTGGAGACACTGGCGATAGTTCACGTTTGAGGAAGTATGGATAAGCGCGGCTAACAGCGAATCATCTGCATGCAAACTGTATTCCACCAGGTTAATATCTCCGGGATAGGTTTCCGGTATAATTTGCTGGGCGCTTAAAAGCGCGTGGCTTAGGTTGCGCAGGGCGGGATAGGTTTTCTGGTCATATTCATTGGCATCAGTAAAAATAATTATGGAAGGCGCAACAATGTTGACCAGGTTGTACATTTTACGGCCCAGCTCCTGGATTTCTTTCAGCGGGTGGCTGGCAAATCGCCTGATGACCAGCTCCAGGTTCCGGGCATTCAGGGTTTCCCCCACCTGTCCGCAGGTACACAGCGGCGTGATATAGCGGGCATCTTCCTTGGCCCACCCTTCCAAAAGACTGGCTTTTTTAGGATCCTCCGCTTCCTTGGGGTGCTTTTGCTGGATCAATATTTTCAATTGTTCAAAACATCTTTTGTAAAAATCAAACTGCAGCCGCACAGTCTCGGAATACGCCCGCACATGAGTGCTCATTTTCAATTCCACCGGAATGATAAAATCATCCTCCAGCGTGATATAACGTTGTGACTTTTCCGTAAAAGAACAAAGACGGAATTTTTCAATCTCTTCCAGGGCCAGCCGGGAAACGCCGATAATATCGAAATTAAAAACCGCGTGTTCGGCTACAGAATGATGGCCCATTTTAAAGATGATGGCTTTATTGGACTTACGGGAGTTTTCCACTTCCTGGCGGGCTACCTGCCGCAATTCATCGATAGAACGGGGATCGCGGCTGATCCTGGCATAGGCAGCTGACAGCGTCTCGGGAGTGACATCGGCTCTGGCGGGATTGCTTTTGGTGAGATCTTTTATGACATCGGTATCAAGATTATAACCAGCAAGTAAGATTTTCATAATATTGGCAGTCGTTTAGGTCTTTGGATTTTCTGTACTTTTCTGTTCCAGTTCCTTCTGTTCCTGCAACTCCAGGTCTGATAAAAAATCAACCAGGACCGTGAGCTTTTTGATATCCATATTCATGAACATAACGCCTAAGCGGGTGCCGTCATTCTCTTTGCCGTTATAAATGACCCGGGCATTGATCAAATCCAGCAATATCCCGTTAGGGAGGTGCATGTTCATAACAATATAATTTAAATTTGTGCAATCGCCTTTGAGGAATATCCGGGCGCCGCCGGCACTGATATTGGTTACCATCCCGGAAAAACCCTGTCCAGGAGCAAAGGCATTAAAAAATTTAACTGGCACACATGTAACAAATCTGAAAAATTGCCTTTTTTCCATTGACATAACTACCACCTGCTTATCATAGTTTATAGTATCTATATCCTATACTGATTGCCTACTTCTTTTAATTTCAAGATCAGGGTTTTCAGGGTTTCTTTCATCTGCTGTTTTTCGGCAGGAGTAATATTCGGCTGGTTGATAGTGATCAGCGTCTCTTCTGCTTTTTGCCGGATATCCCTGGCTTTCTGGCGATCGGTCTCCACCATGCCTTTCAGGCTTTTCAACATGCCGTTAAAATCATCCACCAGGTCAGTAAGCTCGTCACCTTTTCTCAATCTCATTTCAAAACTCAGGTCTCCTTTGGCTACGTCCAAAAAACACTTCTTTAAGCGGTACAAAGGGCCCGCGATCTTGTGGCTCATATAAATGCTTACCACCATCATCAGGACAATTGAGATGGCTACCCCGAAGAAAATCTGCCGGTCAGTCTGGCCCTTCACCGCATTCAAGAAAGGACTCCAGTCATTGTACCGGGATTCATTCAAAAGCACATTCCAGATGTTTTGATATATGAAGTAACCTACTACCAGGGACACAAAGAGCATGGCAAATAAAACACCGCCCACGTAGCGAAACTGCAAACCACTGGATATGATCAATCTTTTTCTTCTATTTTTAATCTTCATTTCCACGGTGCTTCCCCCTAAAGTAGGTTATATCTTTAAATAGCGTTACCAATCTTTGATAATATTGCCTTCTTTATCCCTGGCTGAACAGTCAATTTTGACCTCACCGCTGCTCTCATTATAATACCACATCCCCGAATCTACTATAATCCTGGTTACTGACTTGTTCACAGGAAAACCAACGATCCCCAAGCGTACGCTCGGGAACGGGTGTACGTAATTCGGCTCAAGATCTTCCAAATTGTAAGGGTAACGCCCTCTTTGCAGATAAAAAAGATTTACCGCTTTGCGCAGGTTTTCCAAGGCGCCTCGGGTTGATTTTTGTTCAGCGCTTGATTGGATTTTTAAATAACTGGGGATGATCCAGACAATAAGGATCAGGAAGATGGCGAGTAAGAACGTAAAGGCCAGTGAAAAACCGTGTTCATTTCTTATGAGCTTGGGAAGTTTCATTGTTTTCATATCATTCCCTTCCAAAGGCTTTGCTGACTTTTTTATTTTATCAGATTCCTTTTTTTAAGTCAAAGCTTTTGTTTCCCAATCAGCAGGCAGCAAAGGTTAGTATGTCCCGGAATTTTCCTGGAGCCTGAGCTCTGGCCGATCTCCTCTATATCCATTTCCGGCCGGGGCCCAAATCCGGCGCTCAAGCTGGCCACTAAGGCAACTCCTGTCGGTGTCGCCAGCTCATGTTTTACCATTGACTGGTAATAGGGAATATTTTTGAGCAGTTCTGCCGTAGCTGGCGCTGGCACCGGGAAAACCCCGTGGACAATTTTTATTTTTCCCGAGCCAACATTCACCGGCGAACAAAAAAGTTTTTTTACGCCCAGTTTATGCAATCCCCATATCACGCCAACAATATCTACAATCGTATCGACAGCGCCGATCTCGTGAAAATGCACCTCATTGAGTTTGCACCCGTGGACCTGCGCCTCAGCATGACCTAAGCGCTCAAATATACTGACGGCTTTCTTTTTGACTGCCGGCGCCAGGGTACTGAGCGTGATGATCCTGCGTATATCCGGCAGATGACGAAAGTGTTGCGGACGTTTAACTGTGACGATCAGTTGCGAGGTAGCGGTATCTCCCGACCGGGCCTTTTGCAGGGAAACGCCGTAACCGGTAATAGACAGTTTGGCCAATTCTTTCCTTAAGTCAACTATACTCAACCCGGCATCCAGCAAAGCTGCCAGGAACATGTCTCCACTTATGCCATTGGAGCAATCTAAGTAAGCGATCCGCATGCAACCCTCAAAACGTTATGCGCTTTGCGTAGTGCGTAGTGCGAAATAAATTAACAAAAGCAAGCGCATGACGCATTCCGCATTCCGCACAACATTACTTATTTATTAAACTCGCCACTACTCCGGCCCCAAAGCCATCATCAATATTCACCACAGTCACATTCGGCGCGCAACTATTCAGCATCGCCAGTAAAGCGGCGACGCCATCAAAGGCAGCCCCATAGCCAACACTGGTAGGCACGGCGATCACCGGTTTATCTACCAGCCCGCCCACCACACTGGGCAAAGCCCCTTCCATACCCGCAACCACAACTATTACTCTAGCCTGATTCAGTTTTTCAGATTCATTGAGCAACCGATGGACGCCAGCCACTCCTACATCATACAGCTTGTCCGGCCGGTTTCCCAACAACTCGCAGGTGACCACTGCTTCTTCTGCTACCGGCAGGTCAGCGGTGCCGGCAGTGATTATCAATACACCCTTTTTTTGCGCCGGCTTATTATGGAGAATGATAATACAGCGCGCCAATTCATTATAGGCAGCTTTCTTGAATCTTTTCTTGACCGCCTTATATACTGCCCTATCAGCCCTGGTCGCCAATATATTCTCTTGGTGTTTAGCCATTTGTTCTATTATTTTGATTATTTGGGGAATAGTCTTGCCCGGGCAGTATATCACTTCGGGGAATCCCTGCCGGAGAGTCCGGTGATGGTCCACCTTGGCGAAGCCAAGGTCACCGCAGGGAAAATCTTTCAGTGTAGCCAATGCGGTTTCCAGAGTGACTTTTCCGTTTTTTACTTTATGCAAAAGAATTTCCAATTGTTTCCTATTCATAGTTTAATTATTATATTAGCTTTCAGGGCTATTGTCAAACCTTAATTCTGTCTCTAATCGGTGCCTGTCCCCCCTGCCAGTTTTGCGCCTGCAAAACTAGGGGGGATAATCGTCTTAAAAATTAAAAACAACATCCAGTGTCCATGTTTCCTGGAAAAAGGCATCTTCATCCGCAATCAAGTCTGCTTCATCTTCAAACTCATACGCTTCGCCAACCCCCAAAACATGAGTAGTGAGGTAGCCTACTTGCACCGACACCCCGGAGCGGAACTTATATTTTATTTTCCCTTTATACTCCATGATACCGTTAAATTTCCTGTTCCTGATAACATTTTTATATTTTCCTGAGCCCTCTATCCGGCAGGACCTGGCGGGCCGGTAATTGCCGCCGATAGTCACATAATCATATGGCGTATAATCATTGGAATTACGCATATATGTGCGGAGATAATATTTCAAAGAAGCACTCCCTTTTTCGCTAAACGCGTATTTAAGCGAGGCGCTGGTGCTGATCTTTTCACTGCCGGTATCTTTATCAATATTATTATCTTTGTAGCGCGCCTCCACTGCCAGGCCCAATTTCTGACTGCCTTGTATCACACTGGCGACACCGATCTCCCGGTCATTTTCCGGGCGGTTGTCATAGACCACATAATTACCGGCGGTTTTATTCCAATATGCCTGCGCCCGATGGGTGTACTGGTCAAAAAAAGTTTTAATCCTTACTTTATCCAGTATTTGCCAGTCTATCTTACCCAGTACCCCTTGTTCGTCCCGGCACCGAAAGACGCTTTGCGGATAACGGAGGGAATAGCTTCCGGCGTGCGGATTATAATAATCCAGGTCATATTTCCGATAGCTGACCGTGCAGTTTATCCGGCCCAGGTCAAGAGTAGTAGCAGCTAAAATCCCCTGCCCGTATTTTTGCACCCGGCCTATTTCGCCGCAAACATTGAGCCGGCCCAGATAAGAAGAAAAATGGGCGCCATATACCAGATATTCCGTATCACCTGCCGGATAACGCCAAGGATCAGGGCCTTTGACTGTCCGCTGTGAATAATAGCCAGATATTCCCACTTCAGTTTCCGGCGCTACAAATGCCGTGATATCCCCGCCGCTCACCTGCTCACGGAAATAATTTTCCAGCGGTTTCCTGATCTCATCCCCGTTCACGTAAAAGCCATAGTAGCCGTTATTCTCATCAGAGTAAAAAAACGTTTCCTTGAATTGGTCCTGTTCCATCACCACTGCCAACCCGCGAAAAGTCTTACTGCTTTTATAGCTGACTCCCTCTAATAAGGCATGTGCACTGATCTTGGCCGTATTGTATTCCACGGCTTCAATATCGCCCGGGTAAATGCCACCCGGCTTGGCCCGGCCGGATATATCAATAACCACTCCTTCGCCAAAACCAACAAGGTAATCACCGGCCATTATTTTAGTCACGGCTGCGCCAGACTCCCAGGACAGGCAAAACTTGTTCAATATATAATCTTGATTCCATATCCCGCGGGTAGCCTTGCTCCCAGCCACCTGGTAACGGTCATAATGCGGATATTGTTCAAACACAAAGGCGCCTGACCAACCAGGCTGGAAATTTTTTAAGCGCAAGTGCCAGACCTGGTATTTCCCGTTTTCCACATCACTGGTTTTTTTGGTTTTTATTTTCAGCATGCCTGCGGGAACCCGGGCCGCGGTAATTGGTATCACGCTGATCAAGCTGGACCAGGACATCACATCCTGCAGGCTGAGCCCTTCCACTTTCAACAGTTCATCAAGAGCCATAAAATAGCCGAACACGCGCCGGTATTCAATGATCTTGTACGCCTGGTAACGGTTGATACCGGGCAACAACATTAGCTCGTCAAAGGAAGCGATATTTACATCCAGCATATTCTCTTCGCCATAGTAATATTCCTGCCCAAAGGAATTCATCACCAGGCCGCTCACCAGCCAGAACACGCCTACTAGAATAAGTTTTAATTTCACGATTTCACGACGCTCTCTTCTTTCACTAAGCAAAATAAAAAACCATACTTATCATTCTGATAAATATGGTAATTCTGGAACTATGTATGTTCTATCTTACGATACGATCAATACGACCTGCTTTTTTCCTGCAACAACCTCATAATGGCCCGATTCCTGTTTTCCGCGGCCAGCATCAGCGGGGTTTTGCCATCGCTGGTTTTAACCCCCAGGTCAGCATCTTTATCGATCAGCATCTTCACGCTTTCCAGGGAATCTGATTGGACAGCATACATTACCGGAGTAGCGCCTTTGTTATCTTTGGCGTTCACATCAGCGTAGTTCTTCAACAGAAAGTCCATCACATCAGTGTCCCCTTCCCTGGAAGCGATCATCAAGGGGGTAGCGCCCAAATTATTCTTGATATTTATATCACTGCGGTAATTCACCAGTAAACGCACGACCCTCATCTGCCCTATCTTCACCGCCAGGATCAAAGCAGTATTTCCGTCTTTGTCTTTTCTATTTATATCCACGCCTTTAGTGACGAGCAGCTTGACAATTTTATCCTGTGCCTGGTTGATAGCGTGCATCAATGGCGTTGAACCATTGCCATCCTGCATATTAAGGTCTGTCCGTTCAGCGATAAGCTTACTGATAGCATCATAATCATCGCTCCTGATGGCATCGATCAGGTTCTTCTCTTTAAATTCTGCGCTAGATACAGCAGCAAAGCTGATCATGGCCAAAACCGCACATATTATAATGAAGATAAATCTTTTCATACCAAAAACTCCTAAATTTTCTGTTCTTTATGCAACGGAAAACTTAACGCTATAGCCTCAAACATGCCAGCCAAAATTGCTCCCAAATAATAGATCCACCATTGGTTCGGAATATTCCAGATAATCACCATAAACCCGGTAAACAGCATACTCAAGCCAAAACTCAAAACTGCCAGGCCCTGGAATATCAGCTTTTTAGGCATATTATCATAGACGCTGTCCCGGGGAAACACGACCGCCCGCCAAAAACAGAATATTCCGAGGATGATCATCATTAATACCGGGTCAGTCACCCTGATGAGAAACAAGATAGGCATCAGGTGCGGATTAGGGTTACTGGGATGGAACCAGGTGCCGTCATAAAAGGCATAGTCCCCAAGGCGGAATATTTCCATCGAACCGCCGATCGCCCGGATATTTATTATGGCAAAATACACAGCCAGGGCCATCCCCAGGCCAAATACCAGCAAAACGATCCTCTTTTTTATCTTTTCAAAGCCTAAAGCAAAGCTGGTCAACCCCACAAATACCGCCGGCGCGAACAGGCCGATCATGATGAATTCCCGGATATTATTCACGATCAGCGGCGCTGGGTGCGGCCCCAAGGATATTTGTAAGGGACGCGTCATCAAAAAAACGCCAAAAAAGATAAAACCCCAGTAAGCACCTTTGTAGGTAATGTCTCCGGTCACCAGCTTTCGCAGCGGGGCCAGATAAGCGATATACTTGGCCAGAATAAAGTAAATAACTCCGGCGACAACAGGCATGATGAGATTCTCAAACACCGGCCAAAAAACATTCACTGATCAAGGCTCCTCGCTTTTTACTACCGCATATTTATTAAGAATAGCTTTTTCTAGTGCCTGTTTCAGCGATATACTGGCCAGGTCAAATTGCTTTACCCACGCGCCATCATTGGTCTTGCGGCCAGGCCAGGCTATCCAAAGACCGCTGGCTGAATCCATTACCCTGGCTTCCACTCTTATAGCCTGGTTAAAAATAATTGAGACAAAGGCTTTTACCTGACTGTCCTTTACCCTATATGGAACTATTTTAGCAATTTTATAAACAATGTCAACTGCTTTTTCTGCATT
>CAZFDO010000065.1:1496-8514 GCA_964517965.1 uncultured Clostridia bacterium | reverse complement strand
GCTCTTTACAGGAAACAGGCACCGCTGAGGAAAAAGAAAAAATAGAACTCCTGACACAGCAATTAGAATTCTTAAACTAAACCGCATTATATAAAGGAATATATGGCTCCTTTGCTGGAAGTAAAAGGACTAAAAAAGTATTACCCGGTGGAAAAGGGCGTCTTCAAACAGACCGTCGGCACAGTCAGGGCTTTGGACGGCGTGGATTTCTCTATCGCGGCGAAAGAAACCCTGGGACTGGTCGGTGAATCCGGCTGCGGCAAAACTACCTGCGGCAGGCTGATCGCCAATCTGCTACGGCCGACTGAAGGTCAGGTTCTTTTTGATGAAGAAAATATCTATCAGCTTAAAGGAAAGCCCCTGAATAATTACCGGAAAAGGGTGCAGATCATTTTCCAGGACCCATTCTCTTCTTTAAATCCACGGCAAAATATTTATGATATCGTCACTGAACCGATGCAAATTCATCATCTATATAAGGAAAAAGAGATCAAAGGTAAAGTAGAGGAACTGCTGGACCTGGTGGGCTTATCTAATGACATTGTCAAGGGATACCCGCACCAGCTCAGCGGCGGGCAACGCCAACGCATAGGCCTGGCCAGGGTATTGTCCCTCAATCCTGACCTGATCGTAGCTGATGAACCTGTGTCATCATTGGATATCTCCATCCAGGCGCAAATCATCAATCTATTTAAGGATCTGCAGGAAAAATACGGTTTGAGCTATCTGTTCATCTCGCATGACCTGGGGGTGGTCAAGCACATTGCTCACCGGATAGCTGTAATGTATCTGGGAAGAATAGTTGAGATGGCAGACAGCGATGAGCTTTTTACCAGGCCATATCATCCTTATACTAAAATGCTGATGCAAAGCATTCCTTCGATAAAAACCAAGAAAAATACTGCCCTGACCGGGAAAGAAACAGAAGAATTGTTGCTGATGGACAAAGGATGCGCTTTCTATCCGCGCTGTCCTAAGGCAGCCACACGCTGTAAAGAAATGACCCCTGAACTGGAGCCGAAAGGAGAAAAACATTTTGTCAGTTGCTGGTATCCTGCATAAACTCAATAATATAAAACATTCTCATAAACTTTACCTGGTCGGCGGCATAGTAAGGGATATACTGCTGCGGCGGGATACTAAGGATATCGACCTGGTATGTAAAGGCGCCCAGTCATTGGCTAAGAAATTCGCCAAAGCTACTGGCGGCTCTTTCTTTGTACTGGATGAGGAAAATAAGGTTTATCGCGTTGTTTTGAAACTAGCGACCAGCAACCAGCGACTAGCGACTATATATGATTTCGATTTTGCCGAACTGCGCGGCGGCAGTATTGCCGCAGATCTGGCTTTGAGGGATTTTACCATTGATGCCATGGCGATGGAGATAGTCGCTGGTTGCTGGTCGCTAGTCGCTAGCAAAGACATAATTGATCCGTTTAAAGGAAAGCAAGATCTGAAGAACAAAACTATACGGATGGTAGGCAAGAATATATATAAGGATGACCCGCTGCGTATGATGCGGGCTTTCCGGCTGGCGGCGGCTTTAGGATTTAAAATAGAAGCTAAAACATTATCCTTGATCGCCGGCCAGAGCAGACTGATCAAAAAAGTTTCAGCAGAACGGGTACGGGAAGAGCTGTTGAAAATATTATCTTGCCCCAACAGCACTGCTTATATCAAAGCCATGGACCAGAATAAGCTAATGGAAGTCCTGCTGCCGGAAATAAAGAAATTAAAAGCAGCGGCCCGGGATTTCTATGGCCGGGATGGGGTATGGCTCCATACTTTATCAGGATTGGAACAGCTGGAAAATATCACCCTCAAGATAAATAAATATTTCCCCGGCTATGCGCCAAAGATCACCCAGCATATGGAAACTGCAGTGATAGCAGATATTCCCCGCTGGGTCACCCTGAAAATGGCCTATCTGCTGCATGACTTCGGCAAGCCGGACACAGAAACAAAGGAAGGAAAACGCAGCCGGTTTTTCGGTCACGAATTGGCCGGAGCGCGATATGCGGAGAAAATATTATTACGGCTGCATTTTTCCAATAAGGAAACACATCTGATCAAGAATATTATCATGAATCATATGCGGCCGGGAAACCTGTCAGCCCTGAAAGAAATATCAGATAAAGCGATCTACCGCTATTTCAGGGACCTGAAGGATGAAGGGCTGGATACCCTGATACTTTCCATTGCCGACGCCAAGACGACAGAGGATACGGTCCTGGCCAGGAAGAAACAGGCTATTTATCCGGTGGACGCGAAAAAACATCTTTCCAGGGTTCGCGCGATCATTAAGCGGTACTACACCCAGCATAAACAGATAGTGCCCAAAAATCTGGTAAATGGCAGTGAGATAATGGCTAAATTCAAGCTAGCTGAAGGCCCGCTCATAGGTAAGATGATAAATAGCTTAAAAGAGGCCCAGGCGCAAAAACTGGTCACGACCAAACAGCAGGCCTATAAATATCTAAAAAATTTGTTGACCTCAGCTGAAAAATAAATTATACTAATTAAATAATATTGGTTTGTATTAATCTAAAATAGGGGGATTTTATGAAGAGATATCTTCTTCCGGTTACTGCTTTGCTTCTTCTCGGTTTTTTATTCCTGCCTGGCTTGGTGCAAGCAGCCATTCCTACCGCCCGCATAGATTCTTATGCGGATGGAACAAGCGTCTGCAGTTACGGCGCCAGCACCACGGCTGCCAGTCTAAATTTAACCGTGTCTGATCTCGGCTCTCCAACCAGCGTAGAATATTCATACAGATTGCAAGGTGAAAGTGTCTGGACAGTCATTGGCAGTACTAGTCCGGCTACATTACCGAGTTCTTTTCCACTGGTCTGGGATATCAGCTCGCTGACCAATGGCGGAATTTATGAAGCCCGGGCAGTAGCCACCAACAGCAGCGGCACTGACCCCAGCCCTGGATTGATCTGGCTGAAAGTGAACCAGAATCCACAGGTAGGAGCTGTCGCCTATAGTACCAGCAATGTAGTAGGCACTAAAACTTATGTCAAAGCCGGCAACCAGGATATTTATGCCTTGTTTCGTAATGCTTTCGGGGCAGCCAGAAAAATGGATACCGGCACAACCCCAACCATAACACTAACTCCAAAAGGGAGAACAGCGATCAGTGGTACCGACAATACCTGGTCAACTACCTCTGTGTCCAGTGATACTATAAAGCAAACATTTGCCATAGCTGATACTACCGGAGACGGGGAAGCGACAGTCACTATTTCCGGTGGCATTGATGCCAATGGTTTTACCCAGGATGGTTTATCGACCCAATTGATCATTGATACGGTATTACCTACTGTGACCAATATCCAGGTTGATGAGGATGGCGACGGATCATTTACTGATAATATAGGTTATGTCGCCAACGGCCAGACCCCGCGGTTTTATGTGACTTTCAGTGAACCCATTTTCGATATAGCCTATGCCAGCTATACACCCACCGGAAAAACTCCGGTAGGCCTGGTATGGGGCGACTGGGTAGATGCTGATCAGATCATGTGCTACTTCACAGCCCCGGCAGCGATCAACACTACGACCGGGGACGGACTGGCAGGTATGATCATCAGCGCCTTCCGTGATAATGCCTTAAACTCCAGTGATCATACAGCAACTGATCTAGTGACTATTGACGGGACTGCGCCAAGAGTGCCGATCGTCACTGCTCCGGCTGATAACACAGCGGTAACTGAATGCAGCGTGGTAGAAGTAAAACTACAAACTCCTACAGACACGGATATCAAATATGCTTCCTTTACCGACGGAACCAATACATACAGGGATTATACTGCTCCATACCAGTGTCCGATGCCAATCGCCGCTGGCGTAACTACCCTGACGGTAACATATGTGGACAACGCCGGCAATACATCAGCCGCAGACGCAATCAATATCACCACTAATCCGCTGGCTGACGTAACCGTGCCGCACGCTTTGATCAGGACTATAACTGTAAATACTTGGCCAACCCGCATTGACTTGAGAGCTTATGTCAATGAAGCAGAGACCAATATTAAAAAAGTAGAATATCAGTATTCTACAGACAATACGACCTGGGTCACTATTGGCACAGATGCCAGGAATAATGATAATTTTATCATTCCCTGGGATGTGACCAGCCTGGCCACGGGAGCTTATTATCTCCGGGCCATAGCGACTGACCTTGCGGGAAATACTGACGCGACTCCGTCAGCAATAACCATCTGGATATCTAGACAGGCAAAAACAGTCGAAATTACTGAATCCGCAGCCAAGGTTGACCCGGTCTTTTCAATACAGGGAACAATGGATGCGACTACCAACACGATCACGGTCCATGTAGATTCAAGTAATCAACCGACTATCAGTATAAAGTTGACTGATATTCCGACGGTAGATGCTATTACTAATACTAATTACCTTTTACCAAGTGACTTGACCGTGACAGGCAGCGGCACCAGTTGGGATGCTACAGTAACTAACGCCGCTATTACGAGCAGCGTTTACGCCGACATCAATGTTACTGCTCAGAACTCAAATGGCGAAACCCTTACCCGCAGCTGCAATGTAGGCGTGGTCCCAGTAGATATCACGAAAGCTCAAACCTTAACCAGCTACGCGGAATTTGGTTTCGGCTATATCATGAACGCTAACACCTTAAAGGAAAATACCAATATGGTAATAAAGACCGTGACTACGCCGGTAACTACGCAAAGTAATATCTTTGCAATTGGTTCGGCCATGGATCTTTCGCTGGCTAATGGGGTTACTAGTTTTGCCCCGATTACATTACGCTTCACCTATCCCGACCTTACTAATACCGGTGGATTGTATCCAAACTCTACCATCCTGCGGTCCAGTATGACTATCTGCTACTGGAATGCAGAGACACAAAAATGGGTCAGGGATAAGAAAGTAGTCCACGCAGCAGCCGGAGACACAAGCACTACCTGCACGACCACTCATTTTTCGATTTACAGCTTGATTGCCGACTATGCCAAGCCGCTAGCTGCTGATATTTCCATCAATGGGCCTATCGTCAGTGCCAGAGTCACTGATGACGGCAGCGGCATTGCTGCTAACTGGGCTGCTGGCAATAGTTATCTAAAAGTGAATGGTACAACTTACTACAGCGACACTTATGACCAGGATACTGATTTCATGACCTTCTCGGCCACAAGTCTGGTTGACGCGGGAGACTATCCGTATGTTCTCAGGGTCATAGACAAAGTGGGCAACTATACCGAATACAGCGGTACATTGTCCTATACGAAACTGGAAGAGATCAGCGACGCCCATAACTATCCTAATCCGTTTGACCCGAACCGGGAAGACACTACGATCAGGTTCATCTTAAGTGAAGATGCTGATATTACTTGCCGGATATATGATTTTAACGGCGACCTGGTCACTATACTGCAAAAAAATGATCTTCAATTGAATGGATTAATTGAATATAAGTGGGGCGGCACCAATGACAACGGCAAAAAAGTAGCCAATGGTACTTACTTTGCCGAAATACTGGTCAGTGGTTCTCGTTCAGCATGGAGCTGGACCGGCCGTACGGTCCGTAAGGTAATTAAAATCGCGGTAGTCCGCAGGCAGGAGGGATGATCATGAAAAATAAACTTTTAATTTTACTGTGCCTGATATTAGCGTTTACCGCACAAGTGGCCTATAGCTGGGAACTGAACACTGAGCCGGAAATAGGTGAAGCCGGAGAAGCTGCTCCTTACCTGAAAACCGGCGTAGGGCCAAGAGCCTTGGCCATGGGCAGCGCTTTTATCGCTGTCGCTGATGACAATAGCGGCGCCTATTGGAATCCGGCAGGGATCCCTTTCATGAAACAGAACCAGGTAGGTTTAGTCTATAGTAAAATGTCCCTGGACAGAAACTATAACTATGCCAGTGTAATTTTGCCAACCTGGAAACTCGGAGTCAGCGCGATCATGAGCGGGGTAAAAGATATACCTGGCTATGACATGTATGACTATCCGACAGGCAGCTTTACAGAGAGTAATACCGTACTACTGGTGTCCTATGCTCCGAAACTGGCAGATGAAATGAGCATCGGCATGAACTTGAAAATATTACAGAGCAAGATCGATGATGCTTCAGGGACAGGATATGGCCTGGACCTGGGTACCATGTTTATAATCACTGAACAACTCAAGGCTGCTTTGGTACTGCAGGATCTCTATACCAACATCAACTGGAAAGGCGACTATTCTGAAAAAGTGCCGCTGGTGGCAAAAATCGGGACCAGCTATGATGTTTTTGCTCCAGGTACCAGAAGCTATAATCTTAAGCTATCAGCTGATGTTGAAAAATATGCTACGCGCAAACGTATTCGTTACAATTTCGGCACAGAGGTCAGCCTGCCGTATAACCTGGCTTTAAGGGCAGGCTTGGCGGATAATTTCCTGACAGCCGGCTTTGGATTGAAGATGGGAATGTTTGGACTGGATTATTGCTACAAGGTTGATAAGCTGAAAATGGAAGACACCAGTCAGCTATCCCTGAACCTCTACTGGGGCACCATTAATTAAGAAACGGAAACACCCCAAGGGGTAATAAATAAAGTCAGGACGAAAAGTGTTTTTCGGACTGCTCGATACAGGAAGGGGTTCAGCGAGTCCGAACTGTGTGACGAGCGACGATGAAACGGGGAAACCTATGGTTTCCCCTTGTGGAGCGAAGCGAGCTTTCGCGAACGAAGCGGCGCGGGTGTAGTTCAATGGTAGAATGGAAGCTTCCCAAGCTTCACACGTGGGTTCGATTCCCATCACCCGCTCCAAACTACGCTTCTGGAAAACGGCGCGGGATGAATAGCTTCGTTTGGCGAGCCAATATAAAGTAAATCTGACGAAGCCTTGGCGAAGTCAGACCCATCACCCGCTCCAAACTACGCTTCTGGAAAACAACGCGGGATGAATAGCTTCGTTTGGCGAGCCAATATTAAGTGAATCTGACGAAGCCTTGGCGAAGTCAGACCCATCACCCGCGTTGTTTT
>CAZFDO010000065.1:0-1486 GCA_964517965.1 uncultured Clostridia bacterium | reverse complement strand
CCCATCACCCGCTAATAAAAATAGCTCGTAGCTGGTAGCTCATAGCAAGAGTCTAATATCGATTTACTATGAGCTAAGAACTAAGTTGCTAATTAATGAAATTAATTACAGGGGGGTTAATTGATCCTTTCAAAACAGTTCAAGACGTTTGTGTTAGATACCAATGTACTTATACATGACCCGGAAGCGCTTTCTGTATTCGGACACAATAAAATATCCATCCCTTTGATCGTTATTGAGGAACTTGACCGCTTTAAAACCTTCCACGATGAACGCGGCAGAAACTCACGCGTTGTTTCCCGCTACCTGGACAAACTCCGCAAAAAAGGCAAATTGAATGAAGGAATTGAGCTGGATAATGGCGGCATTCTCAAGATTGAGCTTGATGCCAAGATCGACCTGCCGTTTGAATTCCGCAATCACAATGATGACAACCAGATACTGATGACCGCCCTGGCGCTGCAGGCTAAAGGCGAAGATGTATATTTTATTTCCAAGGATATCAACCTGCGCATCAAGGCCGAAGCTATCGGCTTAAAAGTCCAGGACTATGAACGCTCCAAAGTAAAAATAGACGAGCTGTATACCGGCTGTAAGGAAATAGCGGTAAATAGCGAACAGATAGACTCCTTTTACCAGCAGAAGAAGCTGAAACTAAACGATGATGAACTGCTGGCTAACGAGTTTGTGATCTTAAAGTCAACCGACGAGAAAAGCCAATCTGCCTTGGGTAAATACGTGAAATCCACCAAGGAAATAGTTCCCCTGCGCAAGGATACCCGCATCTGGGACCTGAAACCACTTAATACTGAGCAGCGTTTTGCCATAGACCTGCTCTTGGATGATAATATCAAGCTCTTAACCTTAGTGGGCGTAGCCGGCACCGGCAAGACCTTACTGGCCCTGGCCGCGGCCTTGCAAAAAACCGTAGAAGAAAAGCTTTACCGCCGATTCTTCGTCCTTCGTCCAATTATGCCCATGGGCCGGGATATAGGATTCTTGCCCGGCACCAAGGAAGAAAAATTAACCCAGTGGATGGGCGCAATATACGATAACCTGGAATTTTTAATGGAAAAGGGCGCCGATAAGAGCGGTGATGAGGATATGGAATCAAAGATCCAATATCTTACAGAAACCGGCAAGATGGAGATTGAAGCCCTGACCTATATCCGCGGCCGCAGCCTGCCGAACCAGTTCATTATCATCGATGATTCACAAAACCTGACCCCCTCGGAAGTGAAAACCATCATCAGCCGCGCTGGACAGGGGACTAAACTGGTCTTTACCGGCGATCCTTACCAGATCGATAATCCCTACCTGGACGCTTCGTCCAACGGCCTGACCTACATTGTGGAAAAATTGAAAGGGCAGGATATTTACGGACATATTAATTTTACTAAAACTGAAAGGAGCCCGCTGGCTGCTTTAGCGGCCCAACTGCTGTAATGAACCCAGCCCTTCCTAGAACTTTTGCATTGAGAGTAAT
>CAZFDO010000064.1:4917-8534 GCA_964517965.1 uncultured Clostridia bacterium | reverse complement strand
CCTTTAATAGAGAATAATAGTTGAAGGGTTTAAGTTTATGGTCAAGGTATTGCAGCAGCATCAGGTGAAGATGGGTCGGACTGGTTTTCTTATATCCTGAAAACCCGGTACGCCCAATGGTCCCGATCACTTCCCCGGCTTTCAGGAATTGGCCGGGCTTCACCATAACTTTATCCAGATGGGCATAGTAAAATATTATTTGCAGGCTAGGATTATAGAGCCAGACTAAATTACCACCGCGTAATGGACTGGCCGGATACCAGCCGGTGTAAGTCTCTAATACCAGGCAATCTACGGCAGCTACCGCGGCTACCGGCTTATGAGTGCGATCATCGAGGCAATCATGATCATTATCGCGAATAATAATATCGTATGCCGGATGTCCGCCGTGCCGGTTGCCGTCAAAGAAATCATACCCCTTGAGCAGACTGTCCCCATAGATAATATCAGGCTGATAATCATTCCCGTTCTTACGGTCGATTGCGCTGAGGTTGTAGCCAACTACCGGGAAAACCCATCTTTCCTGCGGGGCAAAACTATAACGCCTGGCCAGGTCTTCTACGGCCGACATTATCTCCGGCAGTTTCCGGCGGGCAGCGGCTTTATCGATCAAGCCATCTCTTACTGAAGTTTCAAATTTTTGCCAGGTGTCAAGGGGATTGGTTTCCGGTCTTTTGACCGGGACAATATGGTAAAGCAATAGGCCATAAGCCAGGACCACCAGGATAAATAACGTTTTTATTATGGCGCGTTGATTCATGAAATCCCTTTCTACTGGATAAGATCAAACACCGGGTCAGGGGCTGCTGCCACTTTCTCTCGCAGTATGCCCAGATCGACTTTTTTCAGGTAGCGCCGTAAATTGGGGAAATACTCATGGAATCCATATACAGACAATTCCCCCAGGGCTTTTTGCCGAAGCCATTCCTGCACATACATCCGATATATAGCGATCATGGTGCCGGCACGGTCAGCGCCCTGCTGGCAATGGACGAAATAAGGTTTATATTTCGGATCAGTGATAACTTTCAGAAAAGCTACGGCTTGCGCATCTCCGATATTATTGGCCGCCATAGGAATGGAAACATAGTAAAAGCCCATACCTTCGATCCATTTTTCATCTGAATGAAAATCCCTGAGATTAACAATAGTTTTTATCCCCATCTTCTTTAAAGCGGCAAACCCCTGTGGCTCAGGCTGGGCGCCGCGATACACTTCATCCGAAACTTTAGCGAAATTACTTAATCCCGGGATATCATTACGCGGTGGGGCTGATTTTTCAGCCGCCACCCCCGGAAAAACGATAGCGCTTAGTAATAAAACCGCTAAGATTACTTTAAAATATTTTCTCATTATCCCTTTTATTTCGCAGTAGTAATTAAGGCCTTGCCAGAGACCTCCTTAGATCTTTCCTACGCGGATCTCTTCAATATATTCACGGATGATGTTTAATTTTAGCATATCTGTTTCGCTAAATCTGGCTGAATAGCTCTGATGCCCTTCTTTTATATACGTAGCTACGATATCCGCCGTCACTTCCACCCTTTTGCCGCGTTTAAAGCCGAACTGAATAAGAACCTTCTGATCTATTTCCAGCGGTGGCGTCTCCATTTCAAAACTGCATCCCTTTACGCCAACATTACGTAATGCGGCTTCTCCAATGAGTTTCTTTTCTCCCAGAGTGAAAATGCCAATGGCTTCCTTATCCGGGTACCGCGGATATTTTCTTCTGTCCATGTTAACCTCTCCTTTTCAGAGATTACTTTTAGTGAAAGTTTTTGCCCATAAACCTCTGGCTAATATTGGCTGTATTAGTGTCCGTTCGCTTTTCATCATCGCTGCCCGCATAATGCGGAACTCGCCGTATTTTTCATTTATCCGGTCCATTACCCGGTCAACAGCTTGCGTATTAGTGAATTCTTCCAACAGATACAACTGCCGGGTCTTACGGACCAGGTTGGACACGCTGATACCGATCAGGCGGATGGCCTTGCCTTGCCAGTCTACCTGGGTAAAAATCTTCCAAGCCTGCTGGTATATATCATAACCGCTATCCAGAAAATAATCAACAGTTAAATGACGGCTAAAAGTAAAAAAATCACTGTAACGCAGGATGAGGCAAACGGTCCGCCCGCAGTAATTATCTTTGCGCAGACGCACCGCTACCTGCTCGCTCAAACTGAAAATGTTCCGGCGTATTTCTTCCAGGTTAGTGGTGTCCCGCGCCAGCGTATGCGTATGCCCCATGGATTTAACCGGTGGTTCTTCGTCGCTGTAATGCACCGGGTTGCTATCCACTCCTAATCCCATATTATGCAGCACTTCGCCGATAATGCCAAAATGCTGGCGCAAAATGCTGACCGGATAGCGACCCAGCTCACCGCAGGTATAAATACCCAGTGCGTGCAGGTGCTTCTCCATCTGCCGGCCCACGCCGCACAGGTCCTTGATCAGAAGATTTTCCAGAGTGGCTGTCACCTGCTCAGGTTTGACCAGAACCAGCCCGTCAGGCTTCTGCATGTCGCTGCCCAGCTTGGCGATCAATTTATTCGGGCCGATGCCGACTGAACAAGTCAATCCCAGCTTAGCCAAAATAGCTTTTTTAATGTCTTGGCCGACAGCAAGCGCTGCGTCATACGATGAGCAGGTATCGGTGATCTCTAAAAAGGCCTCGTCAATAGAAAATACTTCTGTCTTGACCGAAAATTGACGCAGGATATTAAAGATCCGGCGGGCAGTGTCCACATATTTGGCTAAATTCCCGATCACAAAAACCGCCTGCGGACAAAGACGACGCGCCTCCCCGATACTCATGCCGGCTTTGATGCCGAATGGTTTGGCTTCATAAGACGCGGCTGAAACCGTGGTGCGGGTTTCCGGGTTGCCGCAGACTATGACCGGGCGGCCGCGCAAGGCAGGATTGGTTTTCTGCTCTACTGAGGCGAAAAATGCGTTCATATCGATATGCAATACAATGCGATTGTTCATAATGGTTTACCTTGGGGTCCTGTCTCGGGTTGATTTTACAGGGACGTTTGCTCCACCCAGCGGTTGCGCTGCACTTTAGTTCAGCTTTTGCTCGTCCCGATACAGTACATCGGGACACCGTGCTCGCAAAAGCATCAATAACCCTGGCAAAAATCAAACCCTCGCCACCCCCAATAACTATAATAGATCAGGGAACTGCTCATTTTTTTGAGCGAGCTTGTCGATTTTAGTCAAAGCACGCTTGCCGACAACGAGGGTATCTCGGTACTCCTGGATGCCGAGCATGTTTGAGCCCCTTGCGGGCGAGTTGCGGAGGCACCGAGTTGTCAAAAGACCTTTGACGCAGCGTCCGCCAGAGTTCTAGTGGCGAACCTGAAAATCGACACTGGAGCGAACAAAAAGTGACAGTTACCAGATTGGAGACAGAACTCACGTTAATACCTTATGCATGTGTGATCTTTAGCAGGTGCCAGACGAGGGTTTTGTTGTTCAGGCAAAGCTCATAGAGATTAGCAGAATGCGTCACGCTGAAATAATACAGGATGGCCTCGCCCTGGCGGTCATGCCAGGTATAGGTCACCTGCTCGATCTTATATTTGCGGTCCTTCCAGGTGAACCAGACCGGATTG
>CAZFDO010000064.1:0-4907 GCA_964517965.1 uncultured Clostridia bacterium | reverse complement strand
GGTCACCGGAAAATACAGCGCCTACCCTGATTTGTTCATTGATTATTTCAGTCATGATTTTCTCCAGATTAATTAGTACTTACGGAATACTCCCACTACTTTGCCGATGATCTGGATGTCGCTGTGGATGATAGGTTTATAAGCAGGGTTTGCTGCCTCCAGGCGGAGATGGCGGTGTTTGATATCACTATATATCTTTTTAACTGTGACTTCCTCGCCGATACGAGCTACGACGATCTCGCCGTTCTCGGTCCGGCTGTTAATACGCACCAGGACAAAATCACCTTCATATATCCCCGCGCCGGTCATGCTGTCCCCTTTTACCCGCAAGGCGAAATCAGCGCCGTTACCTAAAAGTGACTTATCCAGGGTAATATAGCCGTCAATATTTTCCACTGCCAGGACAGGAGCGCCGGCGCGCACCTGGCCCAGGATGGGAACTTGTAACAGCGGATGAGAGGTCAAACCAGTGATCTCCATGAACCGCGCCTTGAACTTGTCGCGCTTGCGGATATAACCCTTCTCTTCCAGTATCCGCAGGTAATCCTGCACCGTACCGATGGACTTAAACTTAAATCCCTTCATTATTTCCCTTAAAGTCGGCGGTGTCCCGTTCTTTAATTGCGCCTCTTTAATAAAATCCAATATGGCTTTTTGCTTTTCCGTAAGATTTTCCATTAATTTCTCTTTTTCTCTAAAAGCTTTTTGTTTTGAGGGGTTTTAAGATAGTTCTCTTGTGAAACAACTTTTTTGCCGCTTTTGCGCTCAAGTTCATTTCTGGCATTGCCGGCGACAGTACTACCCTCACAAGCTGCCTTTTTATTCTCATCAAATCCTTGCGCGTTTTTGTTCACCGCAATCTCTCTCGTAGAAGCCTCTCCCAGCATGGAGAAAATCAATTCTAGATCATTCATATGATCCCTGAGATTCTCTCGTTTTAGTCCTTTCAAGCGCTTATATTCAGATGGAGTTAAATTAAAAGTGGCTCTGGAGATTTCCGCAGTCAGGATTTCATATTCTTTAGATTCTTTGATTCCCCTGTTTTGCCATTGGTCGGTCAGTTCTTCACGAATGGCGATGCCACGCATCCGTTTTTCAATCCAGTCATCGCTGTATCCTTTGGCCTTATACAAGGCTCGCGTCCGTTTGGTCGCCAGCTCTGGATCTTCGATTTCCTGGATTCGCTCATAGCCTACTTTTGCCAGCCATTTCTTAAAAGGCTCGGCTTTAGGGGAGGGTATAGACTGGATAATACGGAAAACTCCTTCTGTATTAGCACAATTTAGCTTTTGAGGACCTCCTGATGTCTGCACCGAAAGGGGGGTGGCAATTTGCCCCCACCCTTTTGCTAATTCTGGGTCTCTCCTACGCATATCCTTAAGATACCCCTCTGGTTGCGCCGAATCTGTAAGCGCAGCTACAACATCCGTTATTACAAACCACCATTCATTGTTGTGGATTGTTTTTCTAATTCCTTTTTTTCTAAAAATTGCTATTTTAGTAGCAGCTATCTCTTTTGTCATGTAATCCTTCCTTTTTGAGGTCGCAAAATGCGACCTCAAGATTTTAAATTCATTTTTAGATTTCGTTACCGCCTACCTAACCTTACCATACAAATGTATGGTTGTCAAGGTAAAAATAAGCTGAAACTATCTGCTTATTTCCAGTACTTTATATTTCAAGATACCCGCCGGTATCTTGATCTCTACCACGTCATCTTTCTTGAAACCCAGTAAACCCTTGCCGATAGGCGAATTGATCGAGATCTTGCCCTCAGCGTAATTGGCTTCCATCTCCGAGACCAGGGTATATTGTTCTTCTTCATTAGCCCCGAGGTCCAGCAATTTGACAATAGAGCCAATGGAAATGATATCTTTGGGGATCCTGGATTCATCAAGTATCTCGGACCGGCCTAGTTGGCTTTCCAGCTCACTGATCTTTTTTTCATTGAGAGCCTGCGCTTCTTTGGCGGCATCATATTCGGCATTTTCCGAGATATCGCCTTTTTCCCGGGCTTCGCCGATCTCTGTGGCCAGATTTTTTCGTTTAGAGGTTTTCAGGAAATCGATCTCCCCTTTTATTTTTTGGTAGGATTCCCGGGTCAAATAAATCTTCTCCATAAAGCCAATCACTCCCCTTTATGATAGATAACAGCACATATAGTTACCGCTGTAAACAGCACCAGATTAATAATGTTGAAAGTCTTCCAGATAATATCGGCAGATACCAACCCGGAGGGAAACATACCCAGCAGGCAAACCCATACTCCCAGCGCCCAAAACAAACTGATATCCTTGGAAGATTTTCTTTTGATGATCCTGACGATCAACGGTATATTCCAGAGCGGCAGTATGATCGCTGATATGAGTCCCAGTGTTTTAATCATATATTATCTTATTGCTCCTTAATAGTTATTTTAAAATAAGTCCGGCCGATAAAAACAATATCGCCATCCAGCAGTTTCCCCCGTCCGTGCACTTGGGTCTTGCCCACAAAGATCCCGTTGGTACTGGTCAAATCTGATATATACGCTTCTCCTTCTTTAAGGCCAATAATAGCATGCTTCCGGGAAGCGCGATGGTCCTCAGCGATCCGCAGGCCAGCTTCTTCACCGCGTCCGATTATGATCGAAGAATTATCCGCCACAAAGAAAGTCTCACCTTTGTGATTGCCATTAGTTACAGCAATGGTCATTAATTTCATACAAACATGGCCTCGACAAATTTTTGTCCGAATTCCCTGGCCTGCGCTAAGTCTGCTGCGGTGGGGGTGAAATTAACTTTGAACCCTGGTTCAAAAGTTTTCAATTTCAGGCTTTTAAACCGGTCCTCGATCATTTTAACTGCTTCTCCGCTCCAACCGAACGAACCGTAGGCAGCTACCAGTTTCAGGTCATGGCTCACGGTTTGGAACAGCGTCAGCACATCCCATACTGGTTTCGGCACATCCCGGTTAATAGTCGGCGAACCTACCAGCAAACCATCTGCCTTCTCCATTTCACTGCGAATTTGGTCCAGGGTCATTTCAGTTATATGGATGTTTTTTACTTCAGTTTTTTCCGTCTTTAGGCCGGCAGCTATCTGTTGGGTGATCTTTTCCGTATTTTTGTGCGCAGAGAGATAGAGCACAAGGATACTTTTCTTGCCATTGGGCAGTTTCTCAACCGTAGATAATTCCTGGTATTTTTTTACATACTGCCGGGGATCTATCCGATGGATCGGCCCGTGGCTGGGAGCGATGATCTTCACCGGCACATCTTTGACCTTGGCCACGGCCAAGAGTACTTTTTTTTTGAACGGCCGGACCAAAGCGTCAAAATAAATTTCAAATTCTTCGCTAAAATCACCGGCGGTATCATTGAACATGCCGGCAGCGCTGTAATAATGGCTGCCAAAAGCATCACAGGAGAATAACACCTGGTCTTCGGCTAAATAAGTAAACATCGTATCAGGCCAGTGCAGGAACGGCGCAATGACAAATTTAAGGGTACGGCCACCCAGGTCAATACTAAGCTCATCACTGGCTTCCAACACGTTGAATTTTGCATTAGTTAATTCCTTAAGAAAAAGCGAGCCAGGTTTGGAGATCACTACCGTAACCTGCGGATTAATTTTCAGGAATTCATTTATTGAGCCAGAGTGGTCCGGCTCAGTATGATTGACGACTAAATAATCGATTTTGGCCGGATCACAAACAGTTTTTAAGTTAGTTATAAAATCAGGCGCGAATATTCCCTTGACCGTATCGATAAGAGCGATCTTATTCTTTCCTTTGACCAGGTAAGAATTATAGGTTGTTCCCCGCTTAGTCAGGAACAAGTCATCAAAGAGACGCAGCTCCGGATGTACCGCTCCTACCCAGAACACATTATTGGTAATTTCAAAAGGTTTCATAAATATCCCTCAATACAGTCGCTGGTCGCTAGTTTCTAGTCGCTGGTTTTAAAATCAGCTTCTAGTCGCTAGTTCCTAGTATCTAGTAAAAACTTTTAAAGCTATCAGCCAGAAACTAGAGACTAGCGACTGTATTTAAACTAGCGACTAGTAACCAGAACCCGTATTTTAGATTTTTTCAAATTGATCCTTGGGCGCTCCGCACTCAGGACAGACCCAGGCTTCCGGTAACTGTTCAAAAGAGGTCCCGGCAGCAATGCCATTATCCGGATCTCCTTTTTCAGGATCATAAATGTACCCGCAAACCAAACATTTATACTTATCCATCGTACCTCCCCTATTCTTCTATGGTAATAGCTTCCACAGGACAATTTTGAGCTGTTTCCCTGGCGGTATCTTCAGCCTCAGCGGGAATCATATCAACTATGACTACAGCCAGATCACCATCCATTTTAAAAACATCCGGACAGTTATCAGCGCATAAATTGCAACCTGTGCAAGTATCCTTATTCACTTTCACTTTCATAACTTTCCTCCTCAGAATTAGCTTATGGCTTATAGCATATTGCTTATGGCAAATGCTATTTTGCTTTTGCTCTTATTCTTGTTCTTGCTATATGCTATTCGCCATAGGCCATATGCGCTTTTTATTATTTTATTCCTAATTCCTTCAACCGGCCGTCGTAATCCTGTTCGCCGCCGGAAGTACGCCATTTAATGACCCGCTTCTGGTCTAAAAAGATAATAGTAGGGACTCCGAGAACTTTATACTGCTTGGTCACTTCGCCCTTTTCATCAAGCAGTACAGGGTACGGGATCTTATATCTATCTACCAGCCCCTGCACTCGCTCTCTGCTTTCCTGGGGGTCTATATGAATAATTTCTACTCCTTTATAATTGTATTTATTATAGATCGTTTTTAAGGCGGGGATCTCCTGTACGCAATAAGGGCACCAGGTCGCGCTGAATACCAGGATGATCACTTTGCGTTTGGCAAAATCTTTCATTAGGTTT
>CAZFDO010000063.1:1963-8534 GCA_964517965.1 uncultured Clostridia bacterium | reverse complement strand
GATCTTTGACAACTTTATATCTTTTACACCCTTGACTTATTATAGGATGTCTTTACCACATAGTGTAATAAATATTATGCTTGTCAATTCCTTTGACATTGACAAAAAGCCTGGCTACCGTGGTTAATCCGCTTACCGAATCCGTTGAACGGTAATACCACCATCCCACATCATCATCTGCCGGGGCAGGACTAGTCGCCGGCCACTGTATTCCTTGATGCCAGACAGTATTCCTGGAGGGCATAGGCGCGCTCGGCGCCGGGCCGATAACGCAATCCGGCACATTATCAAGATAATTCTTGAAATCTTCATGCACTTGCCAGCCATACCCGTCAGCAGTGTAAAGCCAATTAGGGGTGCCAGGATCGATGGCAATGATCACTGGAAAATAGGATTCATTATCAGCATAATAAATATTAAGCGCCGACCGTAAAGCGGCCAGGTTTCCTTTTGTGGCACCTTCTTTTGAACGTTTTATGAAATTCATATACCGGGGGATAGCGATACCGGCCAGTATACCGATAATGGCCACAATGATCATCAGCTCGACTAAGGTAAAACCTATTCTTTTCCTTACTTTTGAAAATGCCATATTCTTGTGCTCGACTCTCTTATGATCAGTTCAGTCGGTAAGATCAAATGAAGAAGTTTGTCTGCTTCCGGACTATATTCGATCAAAAAACTGGCGGCTTCTGTTCCCAGCCTGAATAATGGTTGTTTCACTGTTGTTAAGGAAGGAACCAACCCGGCGGCAAGATCAATATCATCAAACCCGACAATAGAAATATCTTTAGGCACCTGGAGACCACTTTCTTTGATCGCCATCATTGCGCCCTTGGCCATGAGATCATTGGCGGCAAACACTGCCGTCGGCCGAATAGGCTGGATCAATAATTGGAGCATGGCCTGATAACCGATATCTTCTTTAAAGTGCCCGCAGACGACCAGATTCTCTTGCATCGGTATTCTCTTGTCAGCCAGGGCTTTGCGAAATCCTGCTTCACGTTCCTGGGCATCACCGCGCTCCGGCGGTCCGGTAATGAGTCCAATATACTTATGCCCCAAATCGATAAGGTATCTGGCGGCTTTATAAGCTCCGGTATAGTTTTCCACATCCACGAAGCTGGCGCCTCTAAAACCCCCGCTGGCGCCGATGAGCACAAACGGGATATCTGCGTCTCTCATCTTCTTAACCAGTAACGAATCCTGCGGTGGAGCCAGCACCAGGAACCCCTTAACAAATTTACCGAAATACCAGCCGGTGATCCGCTCTATTTCTTCCTCCTGCGGAGAAGTAAGATTTAGAATGATCAAGTTATAATTATACTCATTGACCACTTTTTCGATACCCTGGAGTATTTCCGTGAAATAACAGGTAGTGAATAAATGCTCATACTGGATAACTAAGGCTATGGTTTGCGGGGACTTACGGGAAAGATTGACAGCCGTGAGATTAGGATGAAATTTGAATTTTTTGATCAGGTTGAGTATTTTGGAACGGGTTGCTGATTTTACATAGGGATGCTTATTGAGGACCCGGGAAACCGTCATTTTGGAAGTCCCGGCTTTTTCGGCGATAGTATTGATCGTTATTTTTTCTGGTTTACTCATACGCCACCTTTTCTGTTACCGGTAACATATTACTAATACAAATATACCACAAATGTTATTTTTGTCAAGGATTTAAATGGAGGGATGAACTTAATTATTTTATCATAAAAAAAATTGCCAGTCAATGCGAAAGGAGGTTAAAACAAAAAGCAGTAATTAGGTGTAAGTTTTGGAAGTAAGTTTGGTCCGAGGTCTATGGAAGTTAGGCTCTAAACCTCAAACTTCAGACCTACTTCCATACCTACTTCTACCACCTTCACCCTACTACTGCTCCTCATTCTTACTGTTTTTTAAATTACTGGCTGACTGCTTTCATGTCAGCCTTAGCCCACATCCTCGGGCCCAGGCCCTGCAGCATGCCGATCGTTTTTTGTTCGTTCACCAGGGGATTAAAGCCGACGGCCGCCATAATACGCCACATCGTACTGGCCAAAGAAGTCACCCACTGGCCGTTCTTACCGCGCGGGATCTCCCAACCATAGAAGAAGGTATTGACCAGTTCTTTATCTTTGGGCTGGATGCTGGTATAAGGTAGCACTCCGTTAGGCAGCCTGGCTATCCGGCTCATTTTATCCATTTCTGTCAGGTACTGCATCGCTTTTCTCTGGAAAGAGTACATCCGGTCAACATCTCCCAGCTGCCGGCAATAATCAGCCATTACCTGGTACATGACGATCATTTGTCCTGTACCTTCCCACCAGATCAGCTGCTGGCGGTTCGGATCTTTATATTTTTCATCGGTAAAATCAAATCCGGTTATCGGCTCTCCCTTGATCTCCTGGTATACCTGAAAGTTCTGTTCAGCAAAATCAACCATTTTAAAAGGATCTATGCCCCAGTCAGCCAGCACTGCCGGTCCTATGGCCGCTATGCCCCAACTAACCGTATCCAGGGCTTTGGTCTGGTCCGGGCCGAATTCATTATAGCCGCAATTAAAACTCTGGTATTCCCGGTTAAAACCTATTTGCAGCAGCCATTGCTTGATATTTTCTTTTTCTTCAAGTATTTCCTTTAAACCAAATCCTTTGGCGGAAAATATCCCACGCTCTTTCTCTGTGCCGGTCTGGTATATTTTTTCCAGCCAGTTCAGAACGGCAAAATTATCAATGATATTCTCGGTAGAAAAAACCGTGCTCCAGTCGGGACCCCAGCCGCTGCCCATACATACTGCCCCGCGGCTGCCATCCGGCATGACAAAATGCGGCAAGCTATAGGCCCATTTGGCAATTTCAATGGCCAAGGGCAGGAAGCGGCTCGTCCTGGAAATCTTATTGTACTGGAGAGCCGCTATCGCGACCCACATGTTCGGGCCAACGTGGATCCTGTCGCCATCGATGCCCAGGTCCAGGCTATACTGGTCCTGGTTGTTAAAATCACTGATGTTATAGGAATTCAAGAGGCCGATGTAGCCGTTTTTTTCAATTTTAAAATTATGTTCGAGTACGGTTAGTATTTGTTTGGCTTTCTGGATCTGTCCGTTAAGCGCATACACCATCACGACCAGGGAAATATCATAGGTGAATCCCTGCTGGTCCAACACCCCTACCTTATCAGGATAGTACTGTTCGCTGGCTGAATCATAATAATATGGTGATGACCCGTGAAAGCTTTCTATTAACCCAGTGGCGGGGACCCTCTCTCTATCTAGAAAAGTTATTGTCTGTTTGTTGATAGCCAGTAATTTTTCGAGATACAGGTTCCCTGAACGGGTTGGAAGATTAGCCAGGATCAGCTGAGGTTCATCACCAGCCATACATTCGACGGAACACAATAAGACCAAAAATGCACAAAAAAATTGAGCGAGCTTGCGATGCATAATGTTCTGTTCTCCTCTCAAGAAATGATTACACACCTGCCTGCCGGCAGGCAGGGATTATTACCATTTGTAACCTACGGAAAGACGATGGGTGTCCCCGAGAATACCATACGGCATCCAGGCATAGTTCAGGTTGAAGCCAGCAAACCTAAGGCCCATTCCGGCGCTGACGCCGTTGAAGTTTTCGATATCCGAAATATGGGCGGTATCGTAACCAGCCCGCAGAGCCAGGTTTTGGCTGACCCAATATTCTAAACCAACATTTTCACTTATTTTGCTTTCTTCTTTGGGCAGGTATTTCGTATCAGCGGACAAGGTTAGCACATCTTCTACAAAAATATAGACGGCTCCGGCTTTGATCGTCAAAGGTAAGGGGTCTTTTTCCTGCACAAACTTCACGCCGGGGCCCAGGTTCTGCACGTTAACGCCAAAGGCTAAGCGCGGCCGGATCTTGTAGATGACCCCAAAGTCCAAGGCATAACCATTCGCTTTTTCTTCTTCAATTTTTTGCTGAAACACTTTCAGGTTGGTGCCCCAGGAAAATTTTGTTCCGGCGGTTTTGGCATAGGTGAGCAAAAGCAGGCTTTGGGCGCTGGAGAATGTTCCTATCGTATTGCCGGCCAGATCCGTCTGGTCAATAGCTCCGGAATTAAGATAAGCCACAGCCAAGCCAAGGGTACTGCCATTCTGCAGCGGATGGATATAGCCGAGATAACTGTAACTAATACCTTCCAGATAATCGATGTAGCTGGCAACTGCTTCTTTGTGCTTGGCCCAGGCAATACCTGCCGCATTATATTGCGGTCCGTTTACATCATCGGCAATCGCGGTATAAGCTCCACCCATTGCTACCGGACGGGCACCTGCTCCTAAGCGCAGGAATTGGGCGCCAGTAGTGCCTGTTCCACTAGCCAAAGCGGGAACGGCAAAGAAGATGAAAGAAATAGCCAGTATAAGAATCCCGGCTTCTACTTTTAATTTTAAATTTGAGATTTGAGATTTGTAATTGCTGTTCATATGCCCCTCTACTTTATAATGGCTAATTTGCCGGTCTTGTGCTTGCTGCCACTGCTTTCAACTAAGAAGAAATACAAGCCGCTGGCTACTTTTTGGCCATTTTCATTTGCCGCGTCCCAGGCTACTTCACCCAAGGCCAGGTCATCCCTCAAAGTGCGTACCAGTTCACCGGTCAGGGTATATACTTTGACGGTTGAATCATTCATCAGGTTAGTAAAAGTGACCTGAGTGTGGCCCAGGCCGCTATTGGGTTTATACGGATTCGGGTAAACTTTCACTTCAGCCAGGTTTTCCAGAGCAACGGCCGGGGAGAAAAGACGATAGATCTTACCGGTGGCTAATCCACTGCCGGCTATTTCTACCGCTACGGTATACTGTTGGCGATGGACCAGCTGACTGCCTGGCACTTCTTCCCAGTCAGCGGTGTCTTCATTTAATTGGTAAATGCGCAGGTTAGTTTCCTGCCAGCCGGTAATGTTTTCCGGATATTTAAGCTGGATAGTGACCAAGCCGATGATCGAGCCAATAGTCTTGAATTCAACGATGCTGGAATCAAGATCCTCGGCGCTGGCGGTTTTCATGGAATTATACAACTTGGTATCAGCGGTGCTTACCAGGGAAACCTTTTCCTGCTGGGGAATAGTAATATTAAGTATTTTGCGGTCATTTTCCGGATTTTGCGGAATGATGGCTCTGGTCTGATAGTCCTGGTCCCAGGAAATAGTATCATCAGCAGTATTACTTTTAATGATATTATGAACCGGGTACACTGGTTTTTCGCTGGAGAGCATACTGGAAACAGAAGTTGCGGAGATGGCTGATTTATTCTTGTTGGCTATCAGGGTGGCTACTACGGCTACATAATAACCAGTGCCTTCATCTAAGCCGGTAATAACGCAACTGGAGGCCTGCGGGTCTTCCACCGGGGAATCTATTACTACCTGCACGCCTTCATCAGTGATACTGGCAAAGGCCTGGGTGGCATAGTATATAGAATAACCTTTAACTACGGAATCCGGAGCAGCTGTCCAGGTAACATCGATACTGCCACCGTCATCGCTGGGAGTATCAAAAGCACTGAAATCAGTGATCCGGACCTGTTCGCCCCGGCCCAGGGTAAGAGCCAGGGAAGCATTGATCCGGCCATAGCCATAATAAACATCTTTTCCTGCTGTGCCCAGATCTTCACAAGATTGGATGATCTTTTCTTCAACTTCCAAAATGGTGAGATCGCGGTCACTGGATATGATCAAGGCAGCCAAGCCGGAAACAAATGGGGTAGCCATGCTGGTCCCGCTGGCACGATAATACTCGCCGCCAACAATATTTGCCTCGTTATGGCACATATCCGTCCCTTTCGCCTTAAGGGAAAGGATGTCCACGCCAGGGGCGGTAACATCCACATTAGCGCCATAATTAGAAAATGAGGCTCTCTGATCGTTGGCATTGCAAGCTGCGACTGTGATCGCTTGACTGTAGTTGCCGGGGAAAAACCTCTCAGCATTGGTGTTGTTGTTCCCGGCGGCTGCCACTATTACACAATTATGATTATAAGCATAGTTCAGGGCGTCCTGGATCAAAATGGAATTGCCATAACCACCCCAACTGATATTGATAACTCTGGCCCCGTTATCAACCGCGTACTTGATCGCCTGGGCCAGCTGGTCAGAAGCACCGGCGCCGTTATCAGTAAGGGCTTTGACCGGCATGATCTTGGCCTGCCAGCATACTCCGGTGACGCCCTGGTTGTTATTGCCGACTGCGGCAATAATGCCACTGAGATGGGTACCATGTCCATGAGTATCCATCGGGTCATTAGCATCAGTTATAAAGCTCCAGCCCATAGTGTCATCGATGTATCCGTTATGATCATCATCCAAGCCATTGCCAGGTATTTCATCAGTATTGGCCCAGATATTGGCACTCAAATCCGGATGGGTATAGTCAACACCGGTATCGATCACGGCTACGATGACGCTGGAATTGCCGCGGGAGATGTTCCAAGCCTTTTCAGCCTGTATGTTCTTTAATCCCCATTGGTCATCATAACTCTGACCCCAGGTGCCCGTAGTATTGTAGTAAGGGTCATTGGGGGTGGTGGCTATACCATATATATATATGGGTTCT
>CAZFDO010000063.1:0-1953 GCA_964517965.1 uncultured Clostridia bacterium | reverse complement strand
GTATTCTACCAGGCCGCTGGCTTCATAGGCGGCTATGGCCTGCTGCAGATCCTGCTGATCCTTTAGGGAAACAGTGAACCACCGTGAAAGTCCTTCATCCAGAGGGGAATTCTGGGAACTCAATTGCTTTTGGCTTGAACCGCTACTTTGGGGGGTGGCGAGAAAAACCGGTTGCATTGCCTTGAGATCGATCATTGCGCTTATGTTATTAATACTTAAAGAAACATCTTGCCTGTGGCTGGATCCACTAGCTCTTAACTTGACCAGGATCTCCCCTGTCTTCCGCGGTGGTTCATTCATTTCTTCACTGGCAGCTATAGAGGGCTGAGGGCTGCTGAGCAGTCCCATTATGATCGCTATTACTATCAGTCCTCTCTTCAAGCTGTCCATCGCTGTTTCCTTCTTTCCTAAAATGAAAAACCGAGCTTTCCTGGATATTCGATCCGAAAGCCCGGCTGGCCTGAACAGAGTTATAGCGAGCGATCTTCGGTAGCAACGGCTGGCATTATATAAGCTTTTCGCCTATTTTTAGCCCCTTTGGCTTTGCGTCCCCGCTTTTCAGCGGGTTTGCCTTTATCGGATCCTGGAGACTGATTTCGAACTCCCTTTTCTGCTGCAAAACCAATATTTTGGTTTCATCTGCGTCAGACTCAGCTTACATATCTATTCTCGATATGCTCGCTTCGTCTTCCTTGCTTCACTCAAAATCTTGGCTTTTCGCTTCGAAAAAGAGCTCGGCATCAGTCTCACTATTCAATTGTCGCTCGATTTTCCTCCTTTTCTATTTAAACTTCCCTATAAAAACTAATGCCGACCTGTCTCTTAATATCCGACAGCTCGGCTGGCATTGATAAGTCATGTTCATACTTCGGCGGCATGCGGCTGGCTTAAATAAGCTTGGCTTATTCTTAGCCCCTTTGGCTTTGCGTCCCCCGATTTCTCAGGGTTTGCGTTTTCGGATATGTGCATTAGTTTTGAAAGACCCGTAACAAACGTACTTCAACTACCCCAGTATAAACATAGCACGGGCCTGCATCTTGTCAAGCGGTTTTTTTGTCCTATTCTTTCTATATATTCATCTGTTAACTTGTTTTAATTACTATCTTATTCCGCTGGAATAACCAAGATTTGCTCGGGTAATATCAGATCCGGATCCGTGATCTGGTCCTGGTTAGCCTGATAGATCAGCGGCCACTTCTCTGGATCGCTATATATCTGCTTTCCCGGCTATGGTCCACAGGCAATCGTCTTTCTTCACTGTATATAGCTTTACCTGGTCCCTGCTTTGATTATTTGATATTCTATCACTGATCATCTTCAGCTCTTCGTCCTTAATTTCCTCTATCCCTTCAATTTTTATCTCTTTTACTTCCTTGCCGGTTTCCCGCTCTATTGTTTCTTTGATCTTTTCCTTCAATTCGCTTTCTTCCATTTCCTCGCTGTTATGACTGTCAACCAGAATCATCCCGGTTTCCGCTTTTGCCAGAACTGTCGTTCCTTCATTTTCCAGTTTTACGCCACTGATCAGGTTTGATACACTGCCGAATCTCACGGTCAGTCCGAACCTATGCGACACTCCCAGGTCCTCATAGCCTTTCCAGGCATCATGATAGGCAAAAGCATAATCCAGCGAATACTGCCTGCCCGCCGACGTCTGCTGGGCGGGCCACTTCACGCCCATGCCGCAGGTGACTTCAGTCTCATCCAGGCCGGCCCGGATGCTGAACAGCTGGGCCAGGATATACTCAGTGCCTAGGTGCACTTTCAGCTGCCGGTTCTCGGTCTTGTTCAGGTCCACTGCAGTCAGCAGGTTGTTGTTGAAGAACCGGTAGCTGAATCCCAGCGTAGTAGACAACGGATATTTGTCTGTGTCTTCGATGAGCGTCAGTTTGGGAGCAATAATATTCTGGATGCTTAAACCAATACTCAATGGTTTCAGTATTTGCCCTAATC
>CAZFDO010000062.1:0-8662 GCA_964517965.1 uncultured Clostridia bacterium | reverse complement strand
CCCGATGAATTGAATCGGGATGACCTTCTCCATTTAAACTGGAGGTGAGGGGAGTCGAACCCCTGACCTTCTCCACGCCAAGGAGACGCTCTCCCAACTGAGCTACACCCCCGTCGCTACGCGAGCAAGCTCGCTGCGCTCCACAAGGGGAAACCAATGGTTTCCCCGTTTTATTGTCGCTCGTCACACAGAGCAGACTCGCTGAACCCTTTCCTTTAATCGTACAGTCAAAAAAACACTTTTTTGCCTGACCTTATTATTTATTCGCGTCACCTTTTTACAAGCTAACAAGGTTAGGCCCTCACTGCCTGTCCCCCCTGCCAGTTTTGCACCTGCAAAACTAGGGGGGATCACCCCTTCCGGGTTTTGGCATAACCACGGTTTCAGTTAACAAGGATTATTTATTAATTTCATCTATCAATTATTTAAAAGAAACTTTTTTAAGTTTTTTCTTCTCGGTAGTATAGCTGGCCTTATGCTTGGATATTTCTTTCTCCAGCAAAACTATCTGCGCACTAAGCTTTTTTAAATCAGGCTGGGCCAGTTTCCCCTTTTTGTGCAAAGCCAGTGCTTTCTTGCCTATTTCAAAAAGCTTCCCCAGTTTTTGCCTTTCCATATCCAATTCTTTTACCTTATGCTTGCCCATCTGGGCGCCTACCATGGCATCTGCCTTTACTACTTTGCCGATTTCTACTGCTCTTTTCTTAAAAACATCTAGCATTCTTTCAAATTCAGGATTCATAACTTTCTCCTCTCCTATTGCTGGGTAGCAGTCACTAATTCAGGAAACATAAAATTAATCACCCGGCGCGCGCCTTTATAGCATTGACGATAGTAGGACTGGGTCAAATCACCGATAGTGACCTTATGGTCAATTCCTGAAGCATGAACAAATTTACTGTCGCCAATATAAATGCCCACATGAGATACTGATTTCCTTCCCTGTCTATGGAAGAATACCAAGTCTCCGGGTTTTAAATCGCTACTGCTGGTCTTTTCACCAACCTTAAATTGCTCTCCGCTGGTGCGCGGCAGCTCCAGTCCAAAAAATCCCCAGACTCTCCTGACAAAAGCAGAACAATCAATTCCCCATAAAGTTTCGCCGCCATACTTATACGGCAAACCAAGATATTTTAAGGCAATCTCTACTATTTTTTGTTCGACTGCCTGCGAATTTTCCGCAGGAGACTCCTCGATGCTGATTAAATTTTCCTTAAGGCTGGCAATCTCCTCTTTGATCCTTTTTTCATCGATATATGGTATTTCCAGTACTTTTTCTTTGATTCCTACAAAAAGCCGCTGACCTGGCCTGATTAGATCATTTTTTAACTTGTTTAAACTCATGATCCTTTTTTCTGAGGTGCGGTATTTCCTGGCAATCAAATATAAATTATCGCCTGCCTTTACTTTGTAATAGACCTTTATTTTCATTATTTTGGTTTGGCCCTTGACACTGAAATCCTTGCCGGGAATATTAAGGGGAGAACCATCGGTTATGGACAATATCGGGTAAGTACCATTGCGGCTGTTAAATAAATGCTGATTCCGGTAATCAACTAGTTTTAATGAATTTTGGACCAGCTCTCCATTCTCCGTTACCAGGGATACTGTCTTAAAACTCTGCAACCGGAAAATAGTGCTCTGGGAAGTCAATACTTCCGAAAAGCTCTTTAATCCGCTATTCTGCTCGATCGTAGCCCAAAGATTCCCCGCCGAGCAAAAAAACAGGCAGATAAACACATATAATATTTTATTGGCAACTCTGTATTTCATACCCCACCTATAACTAAACATACTCTTTACTTTTAACACACTTTTACAGACCCTGTCAAGTTTTAATAATTGAATTGCTATTTATGTTTTTAAAAAGACCCCCAGGGGTAACAGTGAGGCCGATGCTTTAGATTTTACGAAGTAAAATCGCCGGCCGAACCCGCCAAAGTTCGTTGGCGGGGGAGCCCCTTTGAGCGGGGTTTGGGGGCTTTTTTGCCGGAGGTGGGAGTTGAACCCACAAGGCCCTAAGACCATTGGTTTTTGAGACCAACGCGTATGCCATTCCGCCACTCCGGCTTGTCAATATTAAATCACAAAACCGGAGCCCCATTATTTGCCAACGCCCGGTTTAAAGAGCCTAAAATTGTATTTCCATAGAGTTTATATCATATTTTTATATCTTAGTCAATGATTTATTAAGCACGGCATTAATTTACATTTAATAATACTTTTAATTTTTACTACTGTATGATACAATCATTTTATTCTTTAATAAATTTTAATTTAAAGGAGAGCCCTATGGATGTACTAGTCAGAGAAAACTATGACGAGATGAGCATAGCTGCAGCTAAGATTATAGCTAAACTCATAAAATCAAATCCTGATTGTGTATTGGGGCTGGCTACCGGCAGTACCCCTATCGGAACATACCAGGAACTTATCAGAATGCATAAAGAAGACGGGCTTGATTTTTCTAGAGTTACAACCTTTAATCTTGATGAATACCTAGGCATTGGACTGGCTTTGGCAATCCCTTATGAAAGGGACCAGAGTTATGCCAGGTTTATGAATGAAGAACTCTTTAAGCATCTAAACCTGAAAAAAGAAAACATTCATGTTCCTGACGGACTTACCAAAGAGCCGGGGAAGTTCTGTGCCTGGTACGAAGAAGAAATAAAAAAAGCCGGTGGAATCGATTTGCAGTTGTTAGGCATTGGCGGAGATGGTCACTGGGCGTTTAATGAACCTGGCTCATCACTTGCTTCAAGAACAAGAGTTCAACCACTGACCCAACAGACGCTTGATGACAATTATGAGAGTTTTTACCAGAAAGCTGGGATTAAAAGGGATCAGATGCCACATTTTGCGGTTACTATGGGGATAGGTACCATACTGGAATCAAGACATGCCTTAATGATAGCCAATGGAGGGAAAAAAGCGGAAGTAATTGCCCAAGCCCTGGAGGGTCCAATAACCTCCCAGATCACTGCCTCAGCAATTCAACTACATCCTGGAAAGGTCACCGTAATACTTGATCAAGCTGCCGCGGGAAAACTAAAAAACATGGATTACTATAATCATGTTGAAATTTTAAAACTCAAGCATACTACAGAAATTTAAAAAATCTCTGCTATCTCTTCTTTAGTATAAAATAGCTTATTATATTCTTCATCTAAAATCCCGCCTGTAGAATTCAAAAGCGAGACTATGGCTTGTTTTCTGTCTTGCACCGCCATGCTTTCTAATCTTGCCAGTTTATCAGGTATAGCTTTTTCAGCTAGCATTTTTTTTATTTTTTCAAACATACTCGTGTTACCATAAAGAAATCGCCCTTCATGGAACAGTTTGGATGCGACTTTAAACTCAAAATTGTCAAATCGCAGCTGGGCCTCAACTTTAGGCATATCTTTGATTACATAATCTATCTCTTCGTGGTATGGGGGTGTTTTCATGAGGTAATATTTTTGCCGATATATTGCCTGGTCAAACTTTTTTACAATGTCTTCAGATACATTTTCAGTGACTATAACAATATCCAAGTCAGAACCTTTTACCATTTCTTCTGTTGAAGATTCTGGCCTTGGATCATCATGAGCCATATTATATACCACGTCACCGGCGATAATAAAGCAAGCCTGATTCTGTATTACCTCTGCATACGGCTGAGCTGCTACAAGCCGACTGATAGTATCCTTGGCTAAATTATATTTCTCTTTGCTAATTCTTTCTATTTTTTGGGCCAGGGCTTTTGCTATTTGGCCTATTTCTCCCTCAGAGCTTTTCAATCCTATAATCGTATAAGTTAAAAATTCTCTCATTATCGACGGCGAAAGCCTGGCATAGCCATTAATTTGCTTATCCAGTCTTAAATATTTATTGCCGACAATTCTGGAAATGAGGCCTTTTGAATTTGAACATAAGCGCCACAATGAGAGCACATCAATATGACTCTTTTCCTGTAACTGCCTGCCCGTTAACGGCCCTTCTGCTCTTAAAAGTTTCTCAATATTATCCATTCTTTATTCTTTACCCTAGTTTTTGCTTGATAAGTCCAGCTATCTTCTGGGCCAGTTCTTCAGTCTCTTTTTGCGTAGGGCTTTCTACCATTACCCGGCACATTGTCTGGGTACCTGAATATCGTACCAGGACCCGGCCGTTATCCTTTAGCTTGCTCTCAACTTCTCTAATTAAACTCTGGATCTCCGGTATATCCTCTAGCGGCGGTTTGGTTTTCACCGTAACATTTATAGTCACTTGGGGGAACATATTCATAACTTTGGCCAATTCTGAAACGGATTTATTTTTGCTTTTTATAATCGCTAAAAGCTGAAGAGCCGCTATGACCCCATCACCGGTGGTATGATGTTCAAGGAAAATTATATGTCCTGAATCTTCGCCGCCAAGCATGGCTCCTCTTTTTAACATTTCCTCTAGTACATTCCTATCACCTACATTTGTCTTTACCTGCTCTATGCCCATTTCTTTCAGAGCAAGAGAAAGTCCCAGATTGCTCATAATGGTGGTAACCAGACAATTATTATTTAGTTTCCCTTGTTCTTTTAAATATTTGGCGCAAATCGCCATTATCTTATCGCCGCTTACGACCTCGCCTTTTTCATCCACTACGATCAGCCGATCACCGTCTCCGTCAAAAGCCAGCCCGATATCAGCCTTATTCTCAAGAACTTTTTTGGCCATAGTTTCAGGATGAAGCGCCCCGCAGTTCAGGTTTATATTCTTCCCGTCAGGATTTACGTTCAAAGTTATTATCTCCGCCCGCATTTCTTTGAATAAAGTAGGAACTACCTTATAGGTAGCGCCATTTGCGCAATCCAGCACGATTTTCATTCCTTCCAAGCTCAAGTCCTTGGGGAAAGTATGTTTTAAAAATACTATATACCTTCCTCGGGCATCATCTTCCCTGTAGGCCTGCCCTACTTCTCCGGCGGGAGAAAGCAGCTCAGAAACCTTGTCAGATAGTACCAGTTCTTCAATCTGCTGCTCCTGTTCATCAGAAAGCTTGAACCCGTCTTTGGAAAACATCTTGATCCCGTTATCTTCGAACGGATTGTGCGAGGCCGAGATAACTATCCCGGCATCAGCATCTAAATTAGTGGTGATAAAAGCAATGCCAGGAGTAGAAATAGGGCCTATAAGTATGGCCTCTGCCCCCATTGAAGTAATACCGGCAACTAGCGCGTTTTCCAGCATATATCCGGAAAGTCTGGTGTCTTTGCCGATAACTATTCTTGGCCGATGGCCTGGTTTTCTCAGTACGCACGCAGCAGCTTGGCCAAGCTTCATAGCCATACTAGCGGTCATTGGATATTTATTCGCTACTCCTCTTACCCCATCTGTTCCAAATAATTTTCCCATTATTATCTTCTCTTTTCTATTTCCTGGTTTTGTTTCAGCTTGATTATTGAATTAGGGGAATAGTAACCCCGGGCTGTACTATTAGGATAGAGCAAGGTATTTTTACCCAATATACTTCCTGGTGTAGTGACACTATTACACCCGGTTTCTACGCCGTCAGCAAGGATAGCCCCAAATTTTCTCAAGCCGGTTTCATATTTCTTGCCGTCAATATTAAGCACTACTTTGGATTCAATTATCTTTAGATTGGCAAGTTTGGTCCCAGCGCCTAAATTTACTTTACCCAGGATGCTGTCCCCGATATAGGCAAAATGGCCGGCTTTGCTTTCACCTAACATCACCGCTGATTTCATTTCAGTAGTATGGCCGACCACACATTTATCGCCAACCAGGACATTCCCCCTGATATACGCACCTTGTCTTACTTCGGTATTATCACCAATAATGGTTGGACCTTTAATTAAGGCCCCTGATTCCAGCACTGTGCCTGGACCAATATATATTTCATCATCCATTAAGGAAACCCCGGCATATATAATAGTGGCACCTTTGAGAATCTTCCCATCCATGGTGACAATAGCTTTAGCTGTATCAATAGTGAATCCTGACCTGAGCACCGTACCTTCAAAAATTACTATATCCTGATCAATAAAGGATTTCCCTTTTCTTATTTCTGAAATATTAGAGTTGAGGTTATTTTTTATGTAATCTTTTAGGTTTTTTAGACCCTCCCAAACATACTCTACATTATCAAAAAGCCCTTTCAGCTTATGCCCTTCCAGATCAAATAAACTTTCTGGTCTCAACATGAACGACTCCTTTTTAAATATTGAATTACAGTTCTTATTTCAGTATTTCTCCCAAGGTTACAAAACGGTATCCCTTTTTCTTAGCAGATTCGATCATACCAGGCAAAGCGGCTACGGTATTGGTCCTGTTCCCTCCGCCATCATGCAACAATATTATCGAACCGGGTATTAGATTCTTTTTAAATATGTTGATCATGACTTCAGGCGCCGGCTTTTCCCAATCGCGCACGCTGAAAGTCCAGCCTACATAGATCAAGCCAAGGTCATTAATTGCTTTCACTGTTTCCGGGTCACGATAATTATAGGGAGCCCGAAAATAGGCTGGTTTGATCATTACCAGTTTTTCCAATAAATTATTTGTTTTTGTCACCTCCGCGGCCAGAGCTGCCCCGCGCATTGATTTATCCTTAAAAAGGTTAGGATGGGAGAAACTATGGTTAGCGATCTCATGCCCCTCACTGGATACTTGCTTTACCAATTCGGGATAATAGGTCACTTGTGCGCCGCACATGAAAAAAGTAGCTTTTATATTGTACTTTTTCAACACTGCCAATACTTGCGGGGTATAGGTCTTGGAAGGACCGTCATCAAAAGTAAGCGCCACCATTTTTCCATTAGTTTTCCCTTGCCCTACCACCTTTCCCACATATACATTACTCTGGGCATAACCGGCAGTGACTGTAATTAACAGAACTGTTAATACTAATATGGCCTTCTTCATTTCTTGCTTTTCTCCTTCTTTTCCAACAGTTTTTGCCGTTCCTGCTCCAGTATTTCCTGGTTCTTTTTGTCGATGAGCTTATTTTCCATATAACTGATGTACACCTTGGTGCTTTTTACATCCCAACGGTCTTTTCCGCCTTCGACAGAATCCTGGAAATATTTTTTAGTGTTCTCTATATCATCCTGGGCCATATATCCCCAGCCTAACTCATAGTTTAGATAACTGGCCTGTACTGTCGGGTCAGTCACCCCTTCCTTGAGCAAAGCCAGTGCTTTTTGATAACAATCCATCCCCGCTAGCATTATTGGTTCGGTTGGCGTGGCCAGATCCAGTTCTTTAGCCGAAGCCCAACGCACTCTCCGCCCATATTTAAAAACCAGATTCAGGACCTGCATGCGGAACATGATCACATTGGACTGGAAATAATAAACGTCTCCTAACAATACATAGGCTTTTAAGTTGCGTGGATTAAGTTCGATTGCTTTCAGCAGATTATTTCTGGCCTTATCGTAGTCCTGATAATTCACCGCTTCTTCAGCGTCTTCAACCAGGAGCTGGTCCTGGGAACCCTGTTCCTGCTGACAACCGATGATCAGCAGGAATGCCAACAATAATAAAATCTGGGTGATCTTCCTGGTAATCTGTGTAATCATTTTATAAGTCCATATTTTCAATTGCTTTGATGCCCATTTTCATGGGTATATATAGCACCAGGATATTAATTACCAGTAAGGTCCCGATAATTCCCAGCATTAAGGTAGAAGAGTAAAATTTATGCCCTATATGACCCAGTACAACCATTCTCACCGGCACCGCTTCCATGGAAATAGTCAAGCCAATATAAAAAAGGGAAAATACCATATATAATACGCCCCCCATGCTTGATTCTATCTGGGCTATATTTTCAACCTTGAACCGCGGGAAATAAGCCCCCATGCCGATACCCATGCCGGTCAAGCCAATGGTCAGGAAAAATACCGTCAGGGTAGTGAACGTCATCATAAAAGCACTAGCTTTCAGCACAATATTGGAGAACCAGATCAACGCGGAGGACAAGACCGCCAGCGGGATCACTGACAACCAGAATTTCTCCCACATAAACCGTTTAACCGAAAGTGGAGAGCTTCTGATGATCCAGAAACTGTTCCCTTCCAAACTGACTTGGGGGAACACAAAACGTAACGCTACAGCGGCTATTACAAAACCAACCATGCCGATATTAAGGAATGACACTAATAACCGCAAGACCGGAAGATCCAGCGGTAATTTATAAATATTAAAAACATAAACTATCACCAGCACCAGCAGCAGGAATATCTGGGACCATTGGCTGGTGTCACGGAAAAAGATCCTGATATCCTTGAATAATAACGCCTTAAATTCACGCGGCAATACCCCCATGAACCTGCTCGTGTCCAACCTGGCCATAAATGATTTTTTGAACACTTTTTTGGCTGCGTCCTGGCTGGAAACCCAACCTTCATAATATACATACTTAGCTACGACCAGATTGATCACCAATATAACCAGGGCACTGATACATAAAAAGCTTAGATAATAGTAATAATTATTAAGCGGATGCCTGACTGAAAAAAGTATCGCCTGGGATACCCAATAACTGGGAGAATATACAGCCACCGGTGCCTGCAAGCTGGCCATATACTGAAAGATACTCATCATTTCTGCGGGATTTGTGATGCGTTCCGGCTGCAGGAGGCGGAAAAACAAGTACAGGCCACTACCCAGGATAACTCCCAAT
>CAZFDO010000061.1:0-8679 GCA_964517965.1 uncultured Clostridia bacterium | reverse complement strand
TTTTAACAACTTCAAGGAAACTATGCGTGAACCGCCTATTATTATCGACGCTGGCCAGCTTATGCTGGAGGTGAAAATAGGCGGCGTCCCCATGAAAATGATTTTGGACACAGGAGCCAAACTGTCTTTCCTGAACTTCAGCCTGCTGGAAGGTCAAAAAAGTTTCGGCAAAAAAGATGCCTTTTATCCCGGCGCCGGGGTTTTTACTACCGAAGTATATAATATGCCGCTAGAGCTAAAGGAAAAGGTCATGGACATTCCCGTGGGCAAACTGCCTGACAACCTGATGACTGACCTGGCTCTGCGGCAATGCTACGGCATACTGGGAGCTGATGTATTCAAGCATTTTAGCATCCAATTCTGTTTAAAAAAGAACACCATCTGGATGGTGGAGAAAGCCAAAGCTAAATAAAGTAAATAATAAAAAAACTAACGGAGGTAAAAGAGGACCATGCAGAGAAACGGACAGAACCCGATCAAGGCAGTGAGAAATTACGAAAATAGTTCCACTAAGGCAACTGATGAAGCAAAAGTCAATCCCAACACAGTGAATATCGCCGGGATTTGCTCAGCCTGTAAAACCGAAGTACCGCTTAAAGCAGGTTTCCGGGTATCTTCGCTAAAATGTCCCAAATGCGGCAAACCCCTTGGCCGGAAATAATTTTTATCTAAGAAAGGAAGGGTATTGATCATGATCACCCGGAAGAGATATCTGCTTATAATTTTATCAGTTGCCTTAATGTTAATCGTAGGAACTGCCGCCTGGACAGAGACTATCCGTCTGAAGAACGGCCGGGTATTTGACGGAATAATCGCTGAAAAAAATGACGATGAATACAAAATTGTAATGAAATCAGGAGTGATAACGCTTACCAGGGATGAGATAGACTCAATTGACGGCCGTAAACTTAATCCGCCGCCAGTAAAAAAACCAGTAGTGCAGGAAACCGAGAAACCGGTTACAGTCACTGCTGAGACTACCCCAAAACAAGAGCAGGAACCAGTAGTGCAGGAAACCGAAAAACCGGTTGTAGTCACTGCTGAGCCTGCCCCAAAAAAGAAGCCAAAAGCAGTAGTGAAGGTGAAAGAACAGGTTCCCCAGGAAAAACCTCTGGAAGGTTCACATTTTACCCAATTTTCCGAGAGCACAGCTACGGTTACACCAGTAGCTTCGGATCTGATACCAGCACCTGCCGCTCTGCCCGTAGCGCCTAAAAAAGGATTTTCGCCAAGTGTAAAAGCAGCTATTTCTATCATTGGCATAATCATCATTGCCTGCCTTATTCTTATTATAAAGAAAATCAAGAAACCGCCTGTTGATATTAATAAAGGTCCAGATACAGAAATAGATACAGGTATAAATACAGATACAGGTACTGACACAAGCGCTGATAAAGATACAAATAAAGATACTGATAAAGATGATGACTATGAATAAAATGGTGCTCATTGATGAGAACCTTTGTACCGGCTGTGAAAGGGCCTGCCCGTCGCAAGCGATCAAGATCAAGTGATATTCATTACAAATAAAAGCAAAGAAGAGGAGCATTATGAAGAAGAATTTCAAGCGTAAGGATCCAATGGAAATGTCAGAAGGAGAGCCGGATATTTTAACCCTGCTGCAGGAAATAAAAACCCGGCTGGTTTTTCTGGAGAAGAAGGTTGACGCCTTAGCTGTTCAGCCCCAGCCAAGACACCAGGAGCGTCCGTTTGGCCATGACCGGGGCGACAGGGGCGGCCGGGACAGCGGATTTGGGGAAAGAAGTTTTACAAAAACGGTTTGCGCCGAGTGCGGGCAGGATTGTGAAGTGCCCTTTAAACCTTCAGGCGGCCGCCCGGTATACTGCAAAGAATGCTTTTCTAAACGCGAAGGCAGTTCTTTTGAAGGCAGGCGGGATAGCCGGCCAAGAAGCGGCGGGTTTGGCCAGGAACGTCAAGGCGGACGGCCTTTTGGCAAACGCCCCGGCAGTGGTTTCGGCAAGAAGCCTTTCGGCGGCCCTAAAAAAAGATTTTAAAACATACCCCTTTATACCAAAAAAATAAGATATTGTCTCATTGCAGGTATCTGGTAAGATCAACCAATTTTTCTCTTCGAAGTGTGATTGTTATTATGACCGGGGCTTTAGCTGCCCTTACTTGAAATATTATATCCAGAAATTGGGGAAAAGAGTTAATAAAATGGGCAACTTAAATTGTTGGGAATTCATGAAATGCGGCCGGGAAGTCGGCGGAGCCAAAGCAAATGAACTGGGAGTCTGTATCGCCTGCACGGAAGCCCGGGTGGACGGCATGCATGGCGGCAAAAACGGCGGCCGGGTATGTTGGGCGATAGCCGGTACTTTCTGTTTAGGAAAAGCTCAATGTTCTTTTCTAAAAAGAATGGAGAATTGCTTTGAATGCAGTTTCTATATGATGGTAAAGTCTGAAATGGAATTGGATTTCAAAAAGACCAGCGACATCTACAACCGCCTGAAGAAAGAGCAATAACAGCAGAGGGCCAGAGATATGAAAAAACGTTTTAAAAGCCATTTTAAAGATCATCATGGGCGTAACCGCTCAGAAAAGAAAAAGGGCACTATTGTTGAGGGCGTGATCCAGCATCACGGCCGGTTTGCCTTTTTACTTTCTGAGACAGCCGGCGGCGCTGATGTTTTCCTGCACGGCCGCGGCCTGGCCCTGGCCATGGACGGCGACCGGGTTTCAGCCAAAGCGCACCGCGCAGCAGACGGCCGGTTTGCCGGCGAGATAATTAAAGTACTGGAGCACTCCCATAAAAATATGGTCGGCATTCTCAAGAAATTCCCGCGGGGCTGGTCCCTGGTTCCGGAAAAAGGTGACGGGCCCGCCACCGAGGTCACTGGTTTTCTGCATAAGATCACTCCCGTAGACGGGGCCTTAGCAGTACTGGAAGTGACTCGCTGGCCCACGGAAAGGATTGGCCCGGCCGGGCTGATCACCGAAATTCTGGGCCAAACAGATGATGTGACTGCGCGTATCACCATGCTGCTGCGTGCGCGCAGTATCAGTGAAATATTCCCGAAAGAAGTTCTCAATCAAAGCAATGCCTTGCCAAACAAGCTGGAACCGGCAGATTGGCTTGGACGGGAAGAACTATTCCATCTCCCGATAGTGACTATTGACGGAGCTGACGCCAAGGATTTTGATGATGCTGTCTCTCTTGAATTATTGACTGGCAATATAGCCCGTCTGGGCGTGCACATAGCTGATGTCGGCCATTATGTTAAAACCAGTTCATCCCTGGATACAGAAGCCTACCGGCGCGGGACCAGTGTTTACCTTCCTGACCGGGTGATCCCGATGCTGCCGCCTTCGCTTTCCAACAATTTATGCAGCCTGGTGCCTTTCCAGGAACGCCTGACAGTTTCAGTCTTCATGGACATTGATACTGCCGGAAATGTAACCAGGCGGCGCATGGCCAATACCGTGATACGCTCCTGCCGCAGGTTCACTTATGAAGAAGTCCAGCAACTGCTTGACGGTAAGCCGATAGCTGAAGTGCCCAAGGCAGCAGCTGAGGCAGTGATGCATATGGGCAAACTAGCAGATACCTTATACAAACGCCGGGTTAAGCGGGGGGCGCTGGATTTTAATCTTCCGGAATATAAGGTGGAGCTTGATGCTGACGGCAAACCACTGCGCGTGATTCTTCGCCCGAGACTGCAGAGCCATCGCCTGATAGAGGAATTCATGCTGCTGGCCAATGAAGCGATAGCCACCGAACTCATCGCTGCGCAGGCGCCATTCCTGCACCGGCGCCATGACTTGCCAGACCCGGATAAGATAGCAATACTGGCCAAAGCCCTCGGTGAGCTGGGATTGTCCGCCGGACACCTGCAAGGCGGAAATACGCACAAAGCATTGCAGGATCTACTGCGCCAGGCGCAGGGTCATCCCCTGGAAGACATAATTAATTCACTGATGGTTCGCAGTATGCAGCAGGCTATCTACTCACCAAAATCATTAGGCCATTTTGGCATTGCCGCCAAGGCCTATGCTCATTTTACCTCGCCCATCAGGAGATACCCGGATCTAATGGCCCACCGGGCCATCAAAGCTCTTATACAGGGTAAAAAAGAAAATCATGGCGCACCTTCGCTGGAAGAGGCCGGCGTACATTGCTCGGAGCGTGAACGCGCGGCAGCCGAGACAGAGTATAAGGCAGTGGACATTATGCGCGCTGAATTATTAAAGAAGCAGATAGGTGCAGTCATGGACGGGATCGTAGTTTCAGTAATGGACAGCGGTTCATTTGTACGCTGCGGAGATACCGGCGCCGAAGGTTTCCTGCGTACCACCGAGCTCAAGCTAGGAGACAAGATAAAGGTGATCATAGACAAAGTGGATACAGTGGAAGGGAAGATAGACTTATCCATGGCCGACAAACCCCAACTGCCGCCGCATTGGCGGGTAACGCCGCCCAAACAGCGCAAGCACGGGCGCAATACCAGAAGACATTAATCTTTTATAAAGGAGGCAGGAAAATGGAACTTTCAATTTTAGTGGCAAGAACGCTTTCGCTCGTTTACATCTCGGCAGGCATTGCTGCTCTCAGCGGTAAGATTAATTTTAGCAGAATAGTCGAGGACTTTGAAAACTCACAAGGGCTCACCTTTATCTCAGGGTTCATGACCCTGATCCTGGGCATGCTGCTGGTGCACTATCACAATATCTGGGTGTGCGGCTGGACTATGCTCATCACTATTATCGGCTGGATCGCTCTCTTCAAAGGAATCATGCTGATCGCCTTTCCAAGGTTTATTTCTCCTTTTAAGAGCTGGTACAAAAATTCACGGATCTGGGGTGTCATGATGATCGCCCTTGGGCTCTTATTAGGCTATTTCGGCTTCATCATTTAAGGCAAACTGGTCCTGATAACCACTGAAGATCCTGAAGCAGGTGAAAATGCCGAGAGTAATTCACAGCAGTAAGATCATATTAATAATCCTACTGATGCAGGTCATAGGTAATCTCGCCTTTGCTGAAAACGCGCAAGACTACAATAATAGGGGCGTTTATTTTCTGGATGATGGCTATTTCGAAAAAGCCAGGGAATATCTGGAAAAGGCCTATGACCTGGCTCCGGGCAATAAGGTAATTAAAAAGAACTTAGCCAATACCTATGCCGGCTTGGCCTATAAATATGATAAAGAAAGTGACTGGCCCTCAGCGCTAGAATTTGGCGAAAAAGCCTATGAGCTTGATCAGACCGATACCCGGATGGCCAAAAACCTGTCGGTCATATACAATAATTATGGCTTGGCCCAAATGAAGGAAAGAAATTTTGAAAAAGCCTTGGCTAATTTTGAACGCTCCTTAGAACTTGATAACAAAAATTGGACAGCTTATGTTAATATAGGGAACCTGATGTACCAGCAAGGGAAAACAGCAGAAGCGGTTAATTACTGGAAGGAAGCCCTGGCTATCCATCCGGATATCCCTGATGTCAAAGATAAAGTAAGCTCTTTGGAGAAAGAAAATAAGATCGGGGAAAAGTTTAACCGCCAGGAATATTCCCACTTTGAAGTCAAATATGAAGGCTATGCCCGTCAGGACCTGGCCAGCAAAGCCTTGCTGATCCTGAATGAAGCTTACTATAAGATAGGCTCTGATTTTAATTTTTACCCCACAGAAAAAGTAACAGTCATGATCTATACTAAGGACCAATATGGAGAAGTGACTGGGAATCCTGACTGGCTGCCTGGCCAGGCCGAAGGCAACGGCACGATCAGGCTCACTGCCAATGACATAGAAAAAAGCAAGGAAAGGCTGGAAGACGTTCTTTACCATGAATATACGCATATTTTGCTTTATCGTAAAATAGGCCTGAAGATACCCCGCTGGCTGGATGAGGGACTAGCCCAGTACAAAGAACCGTCCAGCGGTACCAAGCTAACCGCAGCCGAGCGTGCTTTATTAGAAAAACATCAGACAAACGGGGATTTGATCTCCCTGACTGACCTGGCTAGAGCCTGGGATTCCACCAGAGACCAGGAAACAGTCAATTTAGCCTATGTAGAAGCCAAATCACTGATCCTTTACCTGGTGGACAGGTATAACTTATTTCAGCTAATACTTCTGCTGGACAAGTTCAAGAACAGCCAGGATATAAATAAAGCTTTAAAAGACACTTTTTATCTGGATACCGGACAACTTGAACAAAGCTGGCTCGCCTGGCTAAAGTCAAAATAACCAACTTTCCGACCGAAAAAAGTCCTCTGGAGGGAATGATGCTCTGTATTAATTGCAGCAAATTATTGAAAGAATGTGTCGCTAAGGGTCTCCTCACTGAAGAGCAACTGCAGAAGATACAAGATTACCTGATAACGATACCTGATACTCAAGCCGCAACACCACCTGCCGCAGCAGCTGCTTCCCGCGAAGTCAGCAAAGGATTCAATCCGATAATGGTTTTGTATTACATCGGCGCTCTCCTGATCATCTCGGCTTTCGGCTGGTTCATGGTAGACCAATGGAAGGCCCTGGGAGCAGGCGGTATCCTGACCGTTAGCATCATCTATGCCTTGGTTTTTGTGCTGGCCGGCCGTTATTTATACTTTAAAGCAGGGTATCCGGTAGCCGGAGGATTGCTGATCTCCTGCGCCGTCGGTATTACCCCGATAGTCATATATTCTATCCAGAAACTATTAAATATCTGGCCCATGAGCATGCCTGGCGCCTATAGTGCCTACTATATGTGGATCAACGGCTCCTGGATCGTGATCGAATGGGCCACCATAATAGTCGCCCTGTATGCTATCACCAGGGTAAAGTTCTCTTTCCTGGTAATGCCGGCGGCTATTGCTTTGTGGTTCTTTTCCATGGACCTGTCAGAGATCATCCAGATGACACACCGTCCGTCATATGATGTCCGCTGCTGGACCAGTATTATCTGCGGGCTGGTATTCCTGATCGGCGGCCGGATAGTAGAGAAGCTTTCAGAAGGGGTGGATTACTCCTTCTGGATATATCTCGCGGGTATATTGGCATTCTGGGGCGGTATGACAGCATTACCGAGCGCCTCTGAACTGAACCGGTTTTTCTATTTCCTGGTCAACGCCGGATTGATAGTCACCAGCCTGTACCTGAACCGGAAGACCTTTGCCGTTTTCGGCGCCATGGGGGTATTCGGCTATATCGGCCATTTAGCCTGGACAGTATTTAAGAACAGTATCATGTTCCCATTTGTAATGGTCTTCATCGGCGTGCTCATGATCTGGGGCGCAGTCATGTACCAGAAGAATTACTCACGCATCAGGTCAACTTTCAAGCCTTGACCACATGATTATTTAATAAAAATAAAGGAGAGGGTTATTATGAATTATTCGGCATCAAAACTAGTTCTATTTATCACTATAGTGTTGATTTTTAACCTCAGTGCTGTTTTTACGGCTTCAGCCAAGAGTAAATATTTCGCTAAAGAAGGCCTCTATTTAGAGGTCATCCTTCCCAAGAACAATATTGGCGGCGGATTTAAAGGCAATACAGTTCTTACTGATGGGGATGAGGTAATACTAATACCTAAAGTAATAGACAACACTGGGTTTGGTATCAGCCTGGGTACAAGATTTGCGTCTATAGGCTCCATGGAGATCGGCTATATTAATTCGCAACATGATATAGAATTTCTAGGAGCTAAAGGAGAAGCTGATTATAATATCATCAATATGGATATGAAGCTCCATTTCTCTGTTGTTACACCTCTTCAGCCGTTTATCCTGTTGGGTGTATGTTTCCCCTGGCTGACGGTAAAAGACGGTTCAAGTACCTATAATAAAGTAGCTGATGCCACCTTTAGCGGGATAGGTTTTAATCTTGGTGGAGGCTTAGCCTATTATCTTAGTCCCAGAATATTTTTGGACGGCAGAGTCATCTTTCGTTATTTAAGTTATAACAACGCTACCGGAGTCAGTGGTACGAGAAAAAAGATCGAAGATGGTTTAGACGGAGACGGTATGGATTATAATATTGGCCTGGGTTATACTTTCTAACTTGTCCACCTACGCACCCCCATTGCTTTGGACCTTAACAGGGGGAGATAATGCACTACGATTTTATAAAAAGGGGGAATAAATAATATGCAGATTAAAGATATTATGACTAAAAATGTTATTACCGTTAAACCTTCATTAGAAATACAAAAACTAGCTGAGCTTTTTATTGAAAAAGATATTAGCGGAGCTCCAGTAGAAGATGAACAAGGAAACTTTTTGGGATTGGTCCTTGAAGGAGGACTATTATTTCAAGATAAGAAGGTCCATTTGCCTACCTTTCTTAATCTTTCTGTAGGAATCCTACCCTTAGGAGTGCATCGCTATGAGCAAGAGATGAAAAAGATCGCTGCCAGCAAAGTTGAAGATATTATGGAGAAAAACGTCACGGTGTTCTCACCAGAAACCATGGTTGAAGAGGTGGCTACAATGATGATTGAAAAGAACATAGACTACTGTCCAGTATTAGAAAACAACAAGCTGGTAGGAGTCGTTACTAAGAAAGATATTATCCGGATTATTGCCAAAGGTAAACGATAGATTCAGAAAATTAACAGAAACAGTTAGCGGTTTACGGCAGGTGACCAACTGTCAATTTGCGAAATTGACAGTAGAGGGTTCGACTGAAAGTCGCCCGCCGGAGCTCTTTGGCGGGTACGGTAAGGGTGGG
>CAZFDO010000060.1:535-8763 GCA_964517965.1 uncultured Clostridia bacterium | reverse complement strand
TGGTAAATGCCGAAGCTAAAGACAAAAGTAAGGTTATTGTGGCATTATCAACAGACCTGGGAAAAATAACCATCGAATTGCAGCCGGAGAAAGCGCCAAAAACAGTGGCTAACTTCCTGCAAAAAGCAAAATCAAAGGCCTTTGATGGGACCACCTTCCACCGGCTGGTTCCTGGCTTTGTCATTCAGGGGGGCGATCCGCTCTCCAAGGATAACGATCCAACCAATGACGGTACCGGCGGAGGGACTATGGGAGTAGAGGCCAGGACCCTGTCCAATGTCCGCGGCACCATATCCATGGCTTCATCTTCCCGCGCTGTACCCATCAATTCCCAATCTGATGCGCAATTTTTCATTAATCTTAACGATAACCTGGGGTTGGACCAATATGGTTTTATCCCTTTCGGGAAAGTTACTGCAGGGATGGATGTCGTAGGTAAAATTGCCCAGCAAGCCCGTGATAAAAATGACCGTCCGCTGAAAGATGTCCGTATAAATTCAATTACCATACTTCCTTAAAGGCATTAATTATGGATCATGCAAATAACGAACAAACGCATAATTGTCTGCAAATGATGGAAAAAATAGTTGAATTTTTCCCAGACCCTGTTTTTGTACTAGACCAGGAACAAAAAGTAATGGCTTGGAACCTGGCCATGGAAAAACTTACCGGGGTCTCAAAAGAGGAAATGATCGGCCAAGGCGATTATGCTTATGCCGTGCCTTTTTACGGGGAAAAAAAGCCGATACTGATAAATTTAATCGGCCTGCATGATTCAGCGATCGAGGCCAGTTACCAAAAGTTCAAGCGTGATGGAAACACTTTGTACGCAGAGGTTTTTGCGCCTAAACTAAATCATGGAGAAGGGGCCTATCTCAGCGTTAAAGCCTCTCCCTTGTATAACGCTGAGGGTGTCTTAGTAGGCGCCATCGAATCTTTCCGGGATATTTCCAGCCAAAAAGAAGCTGAAAAAAAACTTCAAGATTCGGAGAAAAAATTCAGGACCCTGTCTGACGAATCCCCTAATATGATCTTCATCAATAAAGCGGACCGGATGGTTTATGCTAATAAGAAGTGTGAAGAGATTATGGGTTATACCCCACAGGAACTATATTCCCCGGCCTTTGACTTTATCACCTTAGTTGCTCCAGAATCACATTGGCAAGCAAAGTCTGCGTACGAGAGGCATCAAAAAGGCATCGATGTGCCGGCCTACGAGTATTTTCTGCAATCAAAATCAGGCAAAAAGATACCTTGCCTCATTACTACGAAGCTTATTGATTACCAGGGTTCAAAGGCGATCCTGGGCATAATCACGGATATCACAAAACAGAAAGAAAATGAACTGAGACAAGCCGAATCAGAGAGAAAATACCGAGACACCTTAAATGCCATGCCAGAAGCCGTACACGTTGTTGACCGGGACCTGCATATCCTGCTTATTAACCAGGCTTTCTTGAATCTGAATAAGGACCTTGGTATCACACCCGATGTTATCGGGAAAACAGTACTTGAGGCTTTCCCGTTCTTAACAGATACAATATTGCGTGAATACGAGCAGATATTTACAAAAAACAAAGTATTAACTACCGAAGAAAGCAATATGATAAATAATGAATTACTTTATACCCAAACGACCAAGATCCCGATCGTCGAAGACGGAAATGTAAACAAAGTCATAACTGTGATTCGCAATGTGACCGAACAAAAGAAGAAGGAGAGGGAATTAATAGAACTGAGCAATGAGGTCATAACGATTAATAAAAAACTGAAGCAATTATCATTGAAAGATTCACAGACAGGCCTTTTCAACCACCGTTATTTTATTGAGGCTATCAATCTGGAGTTTTCCAAGGCTAAGAGGGAGCATTATGCTCTTTCCCTGCTCATGATCGATATTGATTACTTTAAATCGATCAATGATGTGTATGGCCACGGTTTCGGTGACCTTGTTTTAAAGCAATTAGCGGCCTTGCTCAAAAACGGTATCCGCCATTACAATCCGGTCATCCGTTTCGGCGGCGAGGAATTTATCATCATTGCTTCTGGTTTGGACCGTATGTCAGCGGTAGACTTGGGACAACGCTTGCTGGATAAGGTCAATGAAACTGCTTTTGGCAACAAAAAGCAAAAAGTTAAGCTAAAACTGAGTTTTGCCGTAGTCTCTTACCCGGAAGATAAAATGATAAAGGCCGCTGATTTTCTGGAGAAAGCCGATCATATTCTGCTCAAAGCTAAGGAATTTGGCGGTAACCGCGTCTATTCATCCCAGGATATCAGCCATCTAAAGAAAGGAACTATTAATAAGAGAGGCCCAACCCTAAAATACCTGAAAGAAAAAATGGACCGCTTGAATAAACGGGCCAATCAAAGCTTGATCGAAGCTATTTTTGCCTTTGCCCGGACCATTGAATTAAAGGACCATTACACCGGGGAACATGTAGAGGAAACTGTGAATTTTGCTACAGCTATAGCCAAAGGCTTAAAACTGCCAAAGGACGATATTTTACTGATCAGGCAAGCATCTGTCCTTCATGATCTCGGGAAAATCGGGATCAGCGAGAAGATACTCCTGAAACCATGTAAGCTTACCGGCAAAGAATTCGATGAAATAAAGAAGCACCCGCAGATCGGTGCGGATATTATCAGGCCGATCCAGTTACTGCACGGGCTCTTGCCCTATATTGTGCATCACCATGAACGGTGGGATGGCAAGGGATATCCATCAGGGTTAAAAGGGGAAGAAATACCTGTTGGCGCCAGGATCATCGCCTTGGCTGATGTCTATCAGGCGCTAACCTCCAACCGGCCATACCGCAAAGCTTTTAAAAAGAGCGAAGCCATCCAGATAATCAAAAAAGATGCTGGCTCACACTTTGACCCCCAGATCGTGTCGGTTTTCCTCAATGTGCTCAAAAAAAGAAAAAAATAAACAAAATAAGAAAACAAAAGGCTGATCTGCCATGTCCAAAGTATTTTTTATTTCTTTCAAGGATATTAACTTATTGCCGGAACTGGTAATAAAAAGCGGCCTTAAGGAAGTGATCCATAAGGATAACTTCACGGCTGTTAAGATGCATTTTGGCGAGCAGGGCAATATTGGCTATATCAGACCATACTGGGTGAAACCTGTTGTAGAGTTAGTTAAAGAGCAACAGGCCATACCTTTCCTGACCGATGCTTCCACCATATATAAAGGAAAAAGATCAGATGCGGTGAACCACTTCCTGATCGCAGCTGAACATGGATTTACTCTTGATGCTTGTGGGGCGCCGGTGATCATCGCTGATGGCTTACGCGGCAATAGTTATCAGAATGTAGCAGTGAAAGGAAAACATTTTACCAGCGTTAAGATCGCCCAGGATATATATTTTGCTGACAGCATGGTCTGCCTGTCGCATTTTAAAGGCCATGAGCTAAGCGGCTTTGGCGGAGCGCTTAAAAATCTGGGGATGGGATGCGGGGCCAAAGCCGGTAAATATGAGATGCATAATAGCGTCCTGCCTGAAGTAGATCCCCAAAAATGCACTGCCTGCCGGGTTTGTTTTAAATGGTGCCCAACCCAGGCCATCAGCTTGGTAAAAGATAAGGCTATTATAGACCCCAAAAAATGTATCGGTTGCGGGGACTGTATTTTATCCTGTTCTTTTCAGGCCGTGCAGATCACCTGGAACGAAACCTATACTATTATCCAGGAAAAGATCGCCGAATACGCCGCCGGAGTCCTGGCCAACAAGAGGAACCGGACGCTTTATCTCAATTTCCTTAATCATATCACTACCTATTGTGATTGTTATCCTTCTAAACCGGCAGATAAACCGCTTATCGCTGATCTTGGGATCATGGCTTCTCTTGATCCGGTAAGTATTGACCAGGCCAGCGTAGACATGGTAAATCAGGCCGCCGGGCGTGACCTGTTCCGGGAGGTCTGGAAAGCTATAGACTGGAGCGATCAGCTGCGCCATGCCGAACAGCTCGGATTAGGCAAGAGAGAATATAGTCTTATAAAGCTTTAACCTGATAGTGAATAGTGAAATCATGACTGAACAAGCTGAACCAAAATTCATAGTTGAAAGCATGCTGGGACGGCTAGCTGTCTGGTTAAGGATCCTGGGATATGACACTGAATTCCAGGCCAAACCCAGCCGGCATGATTTGCTTTGGCGATCGATCAAAGAAAACCGGGTTATCATCACCCGGGATACTCATATTACCCACCGGCATGTCCTCCGCTTTATCTTCATCAAAAGCGACTTCATCCGCGAACAAGTAAAACAATTACTGCAAGAATATCCTGCCGATATCCAAATCAAAAAGGAGCGATTATTTACTCGTTGTACTTTGTGCAACACGCTGTTGACCGGGATCACCAAGGAACAGGTCCGGGGAAGAGTAGCTCCCTATATTTATAATTCCATAGAAAAGTTTGCATATTGCCAAAAATGTGATAAAATATACTGGTCCGGAACACACTGGGAGAAACTACTCAAAGATTTAGAGAGTATGGATGTTCATCATGAAAGTAATGGGGCAGGCAAAAATAACACGTCGTCTTCTTCTGGTCGTCCTGATCGTACTGATCGCTAGCATACTAGCTTGGCAGTTATATTCCGGCCAGGCCCAGTCCCGCCAGGAAGCCTTGTTCTATGAGAAATTATCTGGTCAAAAGGTACAGTGTCTTCTCTGTCCCCAGCAATGCCTGATTGGCAGTGGAAAACTCGGTTTTTGCCGGGCTAGAAAGAATGTCGCCGGCACCTTGTATGCCTTAGGTTATGGCGCACCTTGCTCGGTGCATATTGATCCGATAGAAAAGAAGCCTTTTTTTAATTATCATCCTAAGGCCGAGGCATTTAGCATTGCCAGTGCCGGATGTAATATGCGCTGTAAATTTTGCCAGAATTGGGAAATATCCCAGGTATCGCCATTGGATACAGATAATTTTTCCCTTTCTCCGCGCGATATCATCAATCAAACTATCAAGGAAAAATGTAAAATAATCGCTTATACTTATTCTGAACCAACCAATTTCTATGAGTATATGCTGGATATCTGTAAGTTGGCCCGGAAAAGGGGTATAAAAAATGTCTATCATTCCAATGGCTATATAAACCCGGAGCCCTTAAAAGAACTATGTAATTACCTGGACGCCGCAAATATTGACCTTAAAGGATTCAGTGAAGATTATTATCAGAGAATGTGCGGTGCCCAACTACAGCCGGTCCTGGATACCCTTATTACCCTCAGGCAAAAAGGTATTTGGTTAGAGATCACTAATCTGATCCTACCTGGGGAGAATGATAACCCTGAAGATATCAGGAAGATGTGCCAATGGATCTTTGCCAATCTCGGCCCGGATGTGCCGGTTCATTTCTCTCGTTTTTATCCTACTTACCAGATGAAGAATCTGTCTCCGACCCCCATAAAGACCTTGGAAATGGCCCGGGATATCGCTCTAAAAGAAGGATTGCATTATGTATATATCGGAAATGTAGTAGGCCATCCAGGAGAGAATACATACTGTCCTAAATGCGGAAAGGCCGTAGTTAAAAGAGTAGGTTATAATGTACTGGAGATACACCTCAGCGCTGGTACCTGTGATTACTGCGGGCAGGTTATTGCCGGCAGGTGGAACTAATGAAACAAAAAACCTTGTTTTTATTTTTTGCCATTATTATCCTGGTTACCAGCTGTTCCGGAAAAAGTCTTGATCCGGCCCGGCCACCAGCTGCCGCCGGTGCTTATTACCCGGCCGACAAAACAAAATTAAACGCGCTGATCGACGACTTTCTGTCCCAGGTGCCTGAGCAAAAAGTAAGCCCGGAAATACTGGCCCTGATCGTACCGCACGCCGGCTATATATATAGCGGACAAGTCGCTGCCTACGGTTATGAACTGATTAAGCAGAAATCCTATGATACCGTCATTCTCATCGGGCCCAGCCATCACCAGTATCTTAATGTGGCCAGTATTTATACTGCGGGAACATGGGAAACGCCATTGGGTAAGGTCACGGTAGATTCGAAATTGGCCAAAGCCATAACCAGGGAAAATATTTTATTTACCTGCTCTGAACAGGCGCATGATAAAGAACATTCATTAGAAGTACAACTGCCATTTTTGCAGAAGGTCTTAAAGGATTTTAAAATTGTTCCCATTCTAGTCAGCCATCCGACCGCTGCCAACTGCGCCCTGTTGGCACAGGCTATAGTAAAGCATTGTGATCCCAATAAAAAGTATCTACTCATAATTTCTACTGATATGAGCCACTATCATAATGATGAACAAGCTAAACTAATGGACCGCTATGCACTTGATCTGCTGGCCCAACAGGATAGCGGCAAACTTTCCTCAACGTTGGATACCGGCGCCTGTGAATTATGCGGCAGTGGAGCAGTACTTACTGGGCTGGAAATAGTCAAAATAAAAGGGCCGGCAAAAATAAAGATCTTAAAATATGCTACCAGCGGAGAAGTGACTGGTGATCGGGCCAAGGTAGTAGGATATGCCTCGGCAGTTATATATCAGGAACCGGCCCAGGTAGAAAAGGAGAAAAGAATGCTCAACCAGGCACAACAAAAGGAATTATTGAAAATAGCCAGAAAAACCATAGAAATGTATATTACCTCTGGTAGTGTGCCGGAATTTAAAGTATCTGACCCGTCCTTAATTGAAAAAAGGGGAGTGTTCGTCACGTTGCATAAAGACCATTCGTTACGTGGCTGTATCGGCTATATTATGCCCATTGAGCCACTCTACCAGGCAGTATGCAAAATGGCCATTGAATCAGCGACCGGGGATCCCCGTTTCCCTCCAGTCACTAAAAATGAACTGGCCAAGCTGGAGGTTGAAATCTCTGTTCTTACGGTTCCAGAGCGAGTCAAGAACCTGGATGATATTATTTTGGGCACCCATGGAGTGATTGTCCGGAAAGGCGGCCGCGGCGGGGTGTTCCTGCCCCAGGTAGCTACAGAGACTGGCTGGAGCAAAGAACAGTTTCTCACTGAATTGTGTGAGCAAAAAGCCGGCTTGCCGGCCGAAGCATGGAAAGACCCTGACACTGAATTGTACACCTTTAGCGCCCAGGTATTTCAGGAAAGTGACTATTGATCTCTTATGTATCCTGATCTTTTAAAATTGTTTTTTGTTGGCTTGACTGCCGGCGCCGGTCCATGCCTGCTTTCATGTATGCCGGTTTTTTTACCCTTGCTAGCGGTTTCTACCGACAAAATGGCTCAAGGAATAATGGCCACGGTCATGTTTGCCGCGGGAAGATTAGCCGCGTATCTGGTGCTGGGTTTACTGGCTGGCTGGTCCATACGCATCCTGGATAAATTCACCGGCTCATCAGGTGTGCCAGTAATAATAAATATCCTGGCGGCAATTTTTATCATAACTTTAGGCGTGTTTATTACTGCCGGCCGGGACATTTCTTTACCCTTTTGCCGCCGATTTTATAAATATTTCATTGACAAAAACTATAAAAGTATGTTTATTTTAGGTATACTATTGGGAATAGCTCCTTGTTTGCCGCTAATTGGAGTATTAACTTATATCGCGATTAAAGCATCTTCACCCTGGCAGGGACTTTTGTATGCCGGCAGTTTTGGGATCGGCAATATCTTATCTTTGCTGCTGCTGGGAGGATTTTCCGCCGGTGTCATAGTCCAAGGAAAACAAAGAGCCGGCCGGGGACAGAAAATAATGATCCAAGCCTGCGGAATATTTTTGGTAGTATGGGGAATATTATTAGTGCTTAAAAAATAAGCGGAGGTATCATGAGCGAGCGCATTATCTTAAATGTTTGGTTCATCTCCAGTAATAACAGTTACATGAATGACGTTATTACCCTGTTTGTAGACCTGTTTGAAAAAGACCATCCGAATACAAAAATTAACCTGGAGCTTAAAAATTGGAATACCGTATGGGAAGAATTGCTGAGTACTAAAGGCAGTAACCGGGCTCCGGATGTGGTACAGATAGGTTCCACCTGGATAGGTTATCTCGGCCAGCAGGGGTACCTGTTGGATCTCAACGATTCGATAAAAGAAGTCGGTGGAGCCGAGGCTTTTGACGATAATATGTTCAAAACCTGTGTGCAGCCGCTCACCGGAGAGGTCCATGCCTTGCCCTGGTTCATAGACGTCCGGGGACTTTACTATCGGGAAGATATTTTGCAAAAGAAAGGATTTTCAGCCCAAGATCTTTCTACCTGGGAAGGATTCATAAGT
>CAZFDO010000060.1:0-525 GCA_964517965.1 uncultured Clostridia bacterium | reverse complement strand
ATAATATTGAAATGAAAGGCAAAAAAATACCGGCTTTAGGAATGGGCGGCGGAGGAAAGTGCGGCGAGTTATTGCATAATGTCATGCCTTTTGTTTGGGCGGCCGGCGGAGATATCTATAACGAGGAAACAAAAGAAGTAGTGGTTAACAGTGAAGCTACCTTAAAAGGAATGCAATTTTTCTTTAACTTGTTCAATCAGGGATTAATACCATTACATTGCCTGGGGTTGGATTGTGCCCAGCTTACTCTGGAATACTTCCAGGGAGCCTATGCCATTTGCGTTACTAATGTCATAGATGTATTCAGCATGGCTTATACTGAATCTTTCTATAATATTGATATCGCCAAAAATTGCCAGGCTATTAATTTCCCGGCCGGGCCAAAAGGAAGCTTTTCCTTCGGCGGAGGGAGTGCTCTCGGCATCATGAAAAATTCTTTATACCCTAAAGAAGCCTGGGAATTCCTGCGCTTCCTGACCGGGGTCGAGGCCCAGATATACTATGCCAAGTCTTGCGGCGCCATAC
>CAZFDO010000059.1:0-8840 GCA_964517965.1 uncultured Clostridia bacterium | reverse complement strand
GTTCTTGAATGGAAAAGCGAGCGCTGTGCTCGGTACCCATACCCATGTTCAGACTGCTGATGAGAAAGTGCTGCCAGAGGGTACTGCCTTTATCACTGATGTCGGCATGACCGGGCCTTTTGACTCGGTGATCGGTATCAAAAAAGAGATTATTTTACAGCGCTTCCTGCTGCAGATGCCGATTCGTTTTGAGGTCAGCGAAAAAGATATCTGGTTCAATGGCGCAATTATGGAAATTGACGAAAAATCAGGCAAAGCAGCTTCGATACAAAGACTGCAAATGAAAATATAGAAGTGTGAGCGAGGTGTATTATGACGGCAAATATCATTGACGGCAAAGCCATAGCCGGCGTCATTCGGGCAGAAATTGCCCAGAATGTTAAGAATATGGTAGACAAAGGCCTCCGGCCGCCGGGCTTGGCAGTCATTCTGGTAGGTGATGATCCAGCCAGCCAGATCTATGTCCGCAATAAGAAAAATGATTGTGTAAAAGTAGGTTTTTATACGGAAGAACATTTATTACCGGCAATTACTACGGAAAAAGAACTAAAAAAACTTATTTTTCGATTAAACCTGGATCCAAAGATCAATGGTATCCTGCTGCAGCTGCCATTACCTTCAGGTTTGAATGAAAAAGCCATGCTGGAATTTATTTCCCCGGACAAGGATGTGGATTGTTTCCATCCCATGAATGTCGGCAATCTTTTCCTGGGCATACCGCGTTTCCTGCCCTGTACTCCGGCAGGTATAATGGAAATGCTGAAATATGAAAAAGTTGACCTGACCGGGAAAAAGGCAGTCGTAGTCGGTCGTTCCAATATTGTCGGTAAGCCAATGGCTATGCTATTGCTTAGCGAGCATGCTACCGTGACTATCTGCCATTCCCGGACCGTGAACCTGCCTAAGATCACTCGTGAGGCAGATATTGTGGTGGTAGCTATCGGTAAGGCAAAATTCCTGACTGGTGAGATGGTCTCCAAGGGACAGATCATCATTGATGTCGGCCAGAACAGAGAGGGTGAAAAACTGGTCGGGGATGTTGATTTTGATGCCGTGGCGCAAATAGTAGCGGCGATCACGCCGGTGCCGGGTGGAGTTGGGCCGATGACCAGGGCGATGCTACTGAAAAATACCATGAAGGCGGAGAGATTAGCCAGAAAAAACAGGGACTAGTCGCTAGTCGCTGGTTTCTAGTCAAAAACCATTAAAACTAGCGACCAGAAACTAGTAACTAGCGACCGTATTTAGACTAGCGATAGACTGGAAAATATGCGGCAGGAACGAGATGTTTTTAAGGTAAGCGAGTTAAATAATCTGCTGAAAGAGCGGCTGTAGGCGGAGCATACAAATGAAGAAAAAGATTAATTTGAGAGAATACTTGCGGAAGAAAGAAATGGACGAAGTGGCCAAGCTTAGTCTTAAAGAGAGACTTTATTTAGCGATAGAGTTATCGGAATTCTGCCTGGCTCTTCACAAAAACTTAACAAGAAAGAGGATTTGATGCTGTTTGATAAAGCATTTGAAAAAATAGACTCTGTAATAAAAGAGGCAGAGGAAAAAAATATTGTAACTTCCTATGCGCTTATTGGCGGCATGGCAGTATCTGCCTGGGGCATAGTAAGGGCTACAAAGGATATTGATTTTTTAGTAAGTTTAGTTAAACGAGAGTCTGCTTTGTTGGAATTTGAAAAGATATTAAAAAAGCATAAAATTATATTTACTGCTCATAAAGGTGATTATGCCGATCCTATTGGTTTGTTATTAGATTTGCAGATTCCGGTTCGTTCAAAAAAGATTTCAGTGCAGATAATCATTGCTACAAAAACATGGGAAGAGGAATTTGCCAGAGCCACAATCGTAGTAAAAATTGGAAAGATAAGTATTCCGGTCATTAAAGCAGAAGAATTAATAGTTATGAAATTGAGAGCCGGCGGTCCTTTGGATATTTATGATGTCCAGCAACTGCTAAAGATAAATAAAAATAAAAAGGATTTTAATGAGAAAGAATTAAGACAAAAAAGTAAGGAAATGCATGTTGAAAAGAAACTCAATAAGATTATAGGCGATTAACTTATGCAGCAGGAAAGATATGTTTTTAAAGTAAGCGAGTTGAATAGTCTACTGAAAGAGCGGCTGGAGGCAGAGTTTCCCGATATTTGGCTGGAGGGGGAGATCTCCAATTATCGGCCGAATGCCAGCGGGCATCTTTATTTCACTTTGAAAGACGAGAGCGGGCAGATCGGCGCAGTGATGTTCCGTTTTGCCGCGGTAAATCTGAAATTCAAGGTAGAAGACGGCCTTAAAGTTATCGTTCGCGGCAAGATCAGCATCTATGTCCAAGGCGGCAAATATCAAATCATTATTGGGCAGATGGAGCCAGCCGGATTAGGCGCTTTGGCCCTGGCTTTTGAACAGTTAAAGGAAAAATTAAAGAAGGAAGGGCTCTTTGACCCTGCGCATAAGAAACCGATCCCGGTCCTGCCGCAAAAGCTCGGTATCGTTACCTCTCTCACTGGCGCGGCTATCCGGGACATGCTGAAGATCCTGACTGACCGCTATAGTAACCTGGAAATATTGATCTACCCGGTGCAGGTCCAGGGAGACGAGGCCAAGAACCAGATCGCCCAGGCTATTGAAGACTTGAACCAGCAATATCCTGAACTGGATGTAATGATCGTCGGCAGGGGCGGCGGCAGTATCGAAGACCTGTGGGCTTTTAATGAAGAAATAGTGGCCCGGGCGATATATGCCTCTCAGATTCCGGTCATTAGTGCGGTAGGACATGAATATGATATAACAATCGCTGATTTTGTAGCTGACCTGCGGGCAGCGACTCCCAGCAATGCCGCGGAATTAGTGGTGAAGGAAAAGAAAACCTTGGTTGAGCGGGTGCAAAATGCCCAAAACAGGCTGGTAACTTATTTTACTCATGTCGTAGACAATTATAAACTCCGGGTAGAGCATGCCATTGCCTCACCGGTATTAACCAGGCCGTTGGAACGCCTGGAGGAAATGCAGCAGCATGTGGATGAGCTATTGGAAAGAATAGCGCAGAAATCCAGCCATCTCTTTGAAGTGTACCGGAATAAGTTCAAAGAAATGGAGAACATGCTCCTGGTCCAGTTTGAACGTGATTTTGAAAATAAAAAAAACAAGATATCCTATATAGCCGGACAATTAAGTGCTTTCAGCCCGCTGGGAGTGCTGGAGCGCGGATATTCGATCGTGTATGCGCCGTCCGGCAAGATCATTAATTCAACCAAACAAATCAAGGTTAAAGACGATATAAAGATAAAACTTTTCAAAGGCGAAATTACAAGTACGATTAAAGAGGTAAAAGAGTAGGCGCTGATCAGTGAACTGGTTATTTTTGTTTGCTCCAGTGTCGATTTCCATGTTCGCCCTTGGCGAACATGCGCCAAAGGTCTTTTGACAACTCGTCCCGGTGTCGGGACTCAGACATGCTCGGCATCCTACTATGGATACCCTCGTTGTCTGCAAGCGTGCTTTGGCTGAAATCGACAAGCTCGCTCAAAAAAATAAGCAGTTCCCTGATACACTACCTGCAACCAAATATAGTGGTTTTGGAGGAAAGAATGGCAAAAGCAAAAGAAGAGAATAACGAAAAGGTCAAGTTTGAGGATGCCTTGGAACGGCTGGAGAAGATAGTCTCGCAGTTGGAAGCGGGAGAATTGGCGTTGGATGAAAGCCTGAAGATATTTGAAGAGGGGATCAAACTGTCCCGGCTATGCTCCGGCAAACTGGAAGAAGCAGAAAAGAAAATTGACGTATTGATGAAAAATAAGGAAGGCCAGCTGGAAAAGAAACCCTTAAAAAAGGAAGAAGATGCTGATGGCAACGAGTTGTTCTAAACACAGTCCTGAGCTCGGTCGAAGGATTGACCTGAAAAAATACCTGCATAAAAAAGCCGTGGCCGTAAATACGGCTCTCAATAAATACCTCCAAGAGCAATACCCGCCGCTGATATATCAAGCTATGCGCTATAGTATTTTTGCCGGCGGCAAGAGGCTGCGTCCGTTTCTGGTTTTGGAAGGCGCCCGGGTCTGTGGCGGAGATGAAAAGAAAGTAATGCCTACAGCCTGCGCTTTGGAATATATTCATACTTATTCCCTGATCCATGACGATCTGCCAGCCATGGATAATGATGATTACCGCCGGGGTATGCTGACCAGCCACAAAAAATTCGGGGAAGATGTAGCAGTCCTGGCTGGTGACGCCCTCCTGACTGAAGCGTTTGGCTTATTAGCAGCCAATGCCGCAGTAAAAGGCATAAAAATAGAGAATGTACTTAAAGTGATCACCCTGGTATCTGATTGTGCCGGCGTGCGAGGCATGATCGGCGGCCAGTTAGTGGATACGCACCAGAGTTCTGATCTCAGCAAAGAAAAAATAAGCGCCAAAAAGCAAGCCCTGACTTATATCCATAACCATAAAACTGTTGCCTTGATCAAAGCCAGCCTTTTAGCCGGAGCGCTGCTGGCTCAGGCCTCCAAACGGCAGCTCAAGGCCTTGACCTTGTATGCAGAAAAGATCGGTTTGGCCTTCCAGATCATGGACGATGTATTGGATGTAATCGGCGACAAGAAAAAATTAGGCAAAAAAGGCAGTGACCGGCAAAATAAGAAGCTGACCTATGTGTCGCTCTATGGTTTAGCCTGGTCGCAAAAAGAAGCCAGACAGCTGGTGCAGGAAGCTAAGAAAGCAGTTCGGGGATTTGGCCGGAAAAAATACATCCTGGCTACCCTGGCTGATTATATCGTAGAGAGAGACCATTAGAAAGACGATTATCCCCCCTAGTTCTGCATATGCATAACTAGCAGGGGGGACAGGCACGGATTAGAATAAAAGAGGTTGATTTATTATGGGGATACTAGAAAAGATCGATAAACCGGCAGATTTAAAAATGATCAAGAAGGAATTACTGCCTAAATTAGCTGAAGAGATCAGGACTAAGATCATTGAAACTGTCTCTCACACCGGCGGTCATTTGGCTTCCAGCCTGGGGGCCGTGGAGTTGACTATTGCCCTGCATTATACTTTTAATACCCCTCAGGATAAGATCGTCTGGGATGTAGGCCACCAAACTTACGCCCACAAATTATTGACCGGCAGACAGGATAAGTTCCATACTTTACGGCAATATGGAGGCATCAGCGGTTTTCCTAAGCCAGACGAAAGTGAATATGATACTTTTGTGGTGGGACACGCTTCTACCTCCATCAGCGCGGCTCTGGGGATGGCGATAGCACGTGATCTGCGTAAGGAAAATTATAAAGTGATCGCCGTGATCGGTGATGGTTCGATGACCGGCGGGTTGGCTTTTGAGGCGCTGAATAACGCCGGCCACTTGAATCGTGACATGATCGTCATCCTGAATGACAATGAAATGTTTATTTCGCGCAAGATCGGCGCTTTTGCCGGATATTTAACCAAGATCATTACCGGCGGCTTGTATAAAAAATTAACCAAGAAAGCAGAGCGTTTTTTAACCCGCATGTCGGTGATGGGCGTGCGCATGACTACTATCGCCAAACGGGTCAAGGTCCTGCTTTTCCCTGGAATGTTGTTTGAGGAAATGGGGTTTGCCTATATCGGGCCTTTTGAAGGGCATGACCTGGACCGTTTGACCGAGATATTTGAATCGGTTAAGGGGATGACCGGCCCGGTATGTATCCATGTGGTGACTAAAAAAGGTAAGGGCTACAAGCCGGCGGAGAAGGAACCAACCAGGTTCCATGGTATCGGTGAATTTAACATCATTACCGGTGAATCAGAAACAAAAAACAAGGCGATATCTTATACCGAGATCTTCGGCAAGACGATCGTGCGGCTAGCCAGGGAAAATGATAAGATCGTCGGCGTGACCGCCGCAATGAGCGACGGGACAGGGCTCAATTATTTTGCGGCGGAATTCCCCGAGCGGTTTTTTGATGTCGGCATTGCCGAAGGGCATGCGGTTGTATTTGCCGGCGGGTTAGCTGCCAGCGGTTTAAAACCGGTAGTTTCCATTTATTCAACCTTTATGCAACGGGCTTATGACCAGGTGATCCATGATATTGCCCTGCAAAATTTGCCGGTAGTGTTTATCATGGACCGCGCCGGCCTCGTGGGTGAAGATGGGCCAACGCATCATGGGGTTTTTGATCTTTCCTTTATGCGCACCGTGCCAAATATGGTGGTTATGTCTCCCCAGGATGAAAATGAACTGCAACACATGATGTATACAGCGATAGCTCATAAAGGGCCCGTAGTATTGCGGTATCCCCGCGGCAAAGTCCTGGGAGTTAAGCTGGATAAGGAATTAAAGAAGCTGGCGATCGGCAAGGCTGAAGTACTGGTCGAAGGCGAGGATGTGGCTATCCTGGCTATTGGCACTATGGTCCAGCCGGCGCTGGAGGCGGCGAAATTATTATTGCAAGATAAGATCAAAGCCACAGTAGTTAACGCCCGTTTTGCTAAACCATTGGACGAGAATCTGCTTCGTTCGCTGGCCAAAAAAGTGAAGTGCTTGGTCACGGTTGAAGAAAATGTAATTAGCGGCGGATTTGGCAGCGCAGTGGCAGAGCTGTTTTCTGCAGAGGGCGTGAGAGTGAAAAATATTGGTTTGCCTGACAAATTCATTGAACATGGCAGTATCAAGATACTTCTTGAGAAATATGGTTTAACCGGAGACGGAATCTACCGGCAAACGAAGGAATTTATCCAGAAGGATTGAGATGAGCGCAAACCAGGGTAAGATGCGATTGGACCAACTATTGGTTACTAAAGAACTGGTAGAAAGCCGGCACCGGGCACAAGCCATGATCATGGCCGGTTTGGTATTAATCGATGGCCAGCCTGTGACCAAAGCCGGTACTATGGTGGCTATGGATGTTCCTTTGGTGATCAAGCAAAAATTACCGTTTGTCTCCCGCGGCGGACAAAAACTGGAAAAAGCGCTGGACAGTTTTAATATAAATATTACAGATAAGATCTGTCTTGATGTCGGAGCCTCTACCGGCGGGTTCACTGATTGTTTATTACAGCACGGAGCCAAAAAAGTATACGCGCTGGATGTCGGTCATAGCCAACTGGATGTAAAACTACGCAACGATCCCAGGGTCATCAATATTGAAGATACTAATATCCGCTATTTTGAAAAAGCCAGCCTGCCGGAAACCCCTGATTTAGCGGTGATCGATGTCAGCTTTATTTCCCTGGATAAGGTTTTGCCTGCTGTCTATAAACTGGTGAAAATAAAAGGTGAAATAATCGCCTTGATCAAGCCTCAATTTGAAGCTGGCCCCAAAAGAGCCAAAGGGGGAGTAGTCAGGGATTCAGCGGTGCATGTGGAGATCATTGACCGGATCAAGGTATTCTCGCAGATCCAGGCTATGGAAGTGCTGGGGGTCATCGAATCTCCCTTGCTGGGCCCGGCGGGAAATAAGGAATTTTTTATACACCTGATAAAATCTTAGGAAAACGATTACACCGATTAAGAAAAGAGATTACACAGATTAAGGCAAGAGAGGTATATTGTTTTATGATTGAGCAGACATATCATCCCCAGGAAATAGAAGCCAAATGGCAGAAATACTGGGAAGAACATCAGCTTTTTCAGGCCCAGGAAGACCAGAATAAGAAAAAATTCTATATTCTGGAGATGTTCCCTTATCCCAGCGGCCGCCTGCATATGGGGCATGTACGCAACTATACCCTGGGAGACCTGATCAACCGTTACCGGAAGATGAGAGGATATAATGTCCTGCATCCGATAGGCTGGGATGCTTTCGGCTTACCGGCGGAAAATGCCGCTATTAAAAATAAGATCCATCCGGAGCAATGGACTAAGGATAACATCAAGCACATGACGGTCCAGTTTAAGAGAATGGGTATTGGTTATGACTGGTCCCGGGAATTCGCCACCTGCGACCCAGAGTATTATAAATGGGACCAGTGGTTTTTCATCAAGTTATTGGAGCAGGGGCTGGTTTACCGGAAGAAATCGCTGGTGAACTTCTGTCCCTCATGCGAAACAGTATTGGCTAATGAGCAAGTAGAGCAAGGGCTCTGCTGGCGGTGCGACAACGAAGTACACCAGAAAGAACTGGAACAGTGGTATTTTAAAACCACTGCCTATACTGAAGAACTCCTGGCCGGGCACCAGTTGATCAAGGATGGCTGGGCGCCAAAAGTGCTGGCCATGCAGGATAACTGGATCGGCAAAAGCTATGGCACGGAAATTGATTTCCCTTTAGCCGGCAGTGATGAAGTAGTCAGAGTTTTCACCACCAGGCCCGACACTTTGTGCGGCGTCACCTATATGGTCCTGGCTCCCGAGCATCCTTTTGTAGAAAAACTGACGGCTGGGACGAAATTGGCCCAGGAAGTCCGTGAATTTGTCAATAAAGTGAAAAAGCAGAATAAGATCCTGCGTACCTCTGACGAGGTCAAAAAAGAAGGCCTGTTCATCGGAGCGTATTGCCAAAATCCGGTAACCGGAGACAAAATACCGGTCTGGATCGCTAATTATGTGCTCTTTGAATATGGCACCGGGGCAGTGATGGCTGTGCCGGCCCACGATATCCGGGATTTTGCCTTTGCCGGGGAATATAAACTGCCGGTCAAAGAAGTGATCAGTAAAGATGGTAACCCAACGGCAGGCGGTTTAAAAGAGGCCTATGTTGAAGAAGGCCTGATGATAAACTCCGGCCAGTTTAATGGCCTGCCGTCTAAAGAAGGGATAGATAAAGTCACGGCTTTTCTGCTGCAGGAGAAGAAAGGCAAAAAAGTAGTAAATTACCGTTTCCGGGACTGGTTGATTTCCCGTCAACGGTTCT
>CAZFDO010000058.1:2365-8946 GCA_964517965.1 uncultured Clostridia bacterium | reverse complement strand
AGCGCCCTGCGCAAAGATGTCATCGCCAAGTGTTACGGCGGCGATATTTCCCGTAAACGCAAACTATTGGAAAAACAGCGTGAAGGAAAAAAGAAGATGAAACAGATCGGCGCAGTGGAAATTCCGCAGAAAGCGTTTTTATCTGTCTTGAGTATAGATGAGGATTAAAGTCAGCGTACAGCGTACAGCGTACAGCGTACAGCGTACAGCGTACAGCGTACAGCGTACAGCAAGAACTACCCTAAACAAGTTTTTCTGATTACTGACCGCTGACCGCTGATAACTGAACGCTGAAAAAGAAAAAGGAGTTTTAATGCTACCGGAAACTAAAGTGAAAATTAAAAAGGAAATAAGAGAATGGGTAGAAACAATAGTAATTGCCATGGTCTTGGCATTTTTTATACGCACCTATTTTATCCAGGCTTTCAAGATCCCCTCCGGCTCAATGCTCGAGACCCTGCAGTTGGGAGACCATCTTTTTGTTAACAAGTTTGTTTACGGGACCAAGATCCCGTTCACTAATAAGAAAATATGGAAAATGCGCGAGGTCCAGCGGGGGGATGTCATTGTTTTTAAATATCCGGTAGAGCCGAAAAAGGATTTTGTTAAAAGAGCTATTGGTTTGCCCGGTGATGAAGTAGAGATTCATAATAAGATCGTTTTTATAAATAATGTGCAATTGAATGAACCGTATTCCCAGCATAAGGATGCTAGGATCTTTCCGGATAATCCGGATATACCTGTAGAGGTACGCTCGCGGGATAATTTACCCAGGTTTACAGTACCTGAGGGACAATATTTTGTCATGGGCGATAACCGCGATAATAGCCTGGACAGCCGTTTCTGGGGGTTTTTACCGAAAAATAACATTAAAGGCAAGGCCTGGTTTATCTACTGGCCACTTAATAAAATTAGAATAATTCGGTAGAAGGAGAAAATCATGGATTGGAAGATCTGGGCTATAGCGGCAGTAATATTTTTCATTATTGAGATGGCGACCCCGACGGCATTTTTCTTCGCTTGTTTTGGCCTTGGCGCTCTCTGCGCAAGCTTGGTATTTTGGCTATTTAATAGTATTTGGTGGGCCTGGGCCACATTTATCATTATTTCCATTATTGGTGTCATTGCTTCCCGGCCGCTGGCGGAAAAATTTGCCGGTAAAGCAGCTCGCCTGGCTAATATAGACGCTATTATTGGTAAAAAGGGAAAAGTTATAATAGCGATAGACCCGGAAAAAGATGAAGGCCGGGTTATGGTGGACAGGGAAGATTGGCGTGCCGAAGCAGACGGGAGGATTGAGCAGGGAGAAATTATTGAGGTGTTAAAGGTAGAAGGAACACATTTGTACGTGAAGAAAAGCAGTTAGCGGGTCACGGGTCCATCGGGTCCGCGAGTTTTGAAAATATTTAACCAGACTCGCAGACGCGCTGACTCGAAGACTCGGGACTAAAAAAAGGAGGATTTTATGGGATCTTTATATTTTTTTGCAGCCTTGTTTGCGTTTATTTTTGCGCACAATGCCTTGTGGCGGGTCAGGCCTTTTGAAAAAGGGCTAGTGGAAAGACTGGGTAAATTCAACCGTTTGCTGGATCCGGGACTTAATTTTGTGTTACCGTTCATCGATACTGTCCGCAAAGTAGATATGCGTGAACAGGTGATCGATGTCCCGCCGCAGGAAGTGATCACCAAGGATAATGTCGGGGTAAACGTAGATGCGGTAATATATTTTAAAGTGACTGATCCGTTCAAAGTAGCCTATAATATAGCTAATTTCCAATATGCCGCTTTAAAACTGGCCCAGACCAACCTGCGTAACGAGATCGGAAACCTGGAACTGGACCAGACCCTGACCAGCCGTGAAAAGATCAATATTCAACTGCGCCAGATACTGGATGATGCTACCGATGCCTGGGGAGTGAAAGTGAGCCGTGTGGAAATACAGAGAATTGAACCGCCCCGCGATATTACCGATGCCATGAGCCGGCAAATGAAAGCGGAACGCGATAAACGCGCGGCTATTTTGGATGCCGAAGGTTTTAAGCAAGCGGCTATCTTGAAGGCAGAAGGTGAAAAAATATCAAATATCCTGTCAGCTGAGGGCAAGAAGCAATCACAAGTGCTTATTGCCGAAGGTGAAGGGGCAGCTATTCAGACCGTGTTCAACGATATCCATAACGGCAAGCCAACAGCTGACTTGCTGGCAGTAAAATATCTAGAAGCCTTGGCGAAAATAGCAGATGGCAAAGCCACTAAAATATTCCTGCCGATCGAGTCAGTGAAATCCCTGGGAAGTGTGGCCGCGATCGCGGAAATGTTCAAAGAAACCAAAACAGAATAGTGCGGTTACTGGTCGCTAGTCCCTGGTCGCTAGAAGTACAGTATCCGGTCGCTAGTTACTGGTCGCTAGTAAAGGGCATTGATCAAAAAACAAAATTGATTATGTTGTTGCTAAAGTGCAATTATCGAGCTATATTTATTACATACTTATAATCTTTTAACTAGCGACTAGCGACTAAAAACCAGCGACTTGGAGTTTCTAATGGGTGTAGGTCTATATATTCATTTCCCTTTTTGCCAGCAGAAATGTCATTACTGCGATTTTAATTCCTATGCTGGCATGGAGCATCTTCTGCCCAGGTACCTGGATGCGATAAAGCAGGAGATTTTCATGTATAAGGTCCATGTTTCATTAGTGGATACTATATATATAGGTGGGGGTACGCCCAGCTTATTGCCAATTAAGGATATTACCACGCTCTTTGACTCTATCCGTCGCAATTTCTATATTAAGGAACAGGCTGAGATCACCATGGAAGTCAACCCTGGAAGCTGTACCCTGGATAAACTGAAAGTCATCAGGATGAATGGGGTCAACCGGCTCAGCATTGGCCTGCAGTCGTTTAATAATGAATCCCTGCAGAGAATGGGCAGGATCCATTCAGTAGAAGATTTCATGAGTACTTATCATATGGCCCAACAAGCCGGATTTGCCAATATTAATGTTGATCTTATCTATGGCCTGCCCTGGCAAACCGGGGAAGAGTGGCAGGATTCATTGGCCGGAGTCGTTGAGCTAAATCCGGAGCATATCTCCATTTATGGCTTAACCATTGAAAAAGATACGCCCTTTGGCGGCGATTTAAAGGCCGGTAAAATACAAAAAATGGATGAGGACCTGGAAGCCGAGATGTATGAAAATGCGGTCAAGCTGCTCAAGGCTAATGGTTACGATCACTATGAGATATCCAATTTTGCCAAACCAGGTAAGCGCTGCCGGCACAATCAAATCTACTGGCGCAACGAAGATTATCTGGGAATAGGTGCCGGGGCTACATCCTATATGGGCCGGGTGCGGTATACCAATGTTAAAGAGATACCCCAGTATATAGAAAAAGTATTTGGCAATGATTATGCCACGGTGGAAAGGGAAGCATTAAAATTGGAAAAAATGATCGGCGAGACCATTATGCTGAACCTGCGGATGCTGGATGGATTCAAAATAAATGATCTGCAAAAGAGGTTCAAGGCTGATGTTGACTCTCTGTATGGTCCGACCATCCGTGTTCTGGCCAATCAGGGCTTATTGAAAGAGGAAGAGGGCATGGTGAAGCTGACTGCTCATGGTCTCATGGTCGCTAACCAGGTATTTCAGCGTTTTGTCTAAAACTCACTCCCCGCTTTGCCAACCTTGATTTAAGGCTTCAAAAACCCCTTGAAAAAGCCAGAATGTTGTGGTATAAATATAGAAGGAAACAGAATAAGGCAGGAGAAAAGTACATGAAATATGTGTGCGTCGTTATATTATGCTTAAGTATGTGGGTCAATGTGGCTTGGGCTGTCCAAACCCATAAGATTTCGCCAGAGGAACGGCAGTCTTTGCCCTGGTGGGGTAAGGATCGACCGGTGCGTGAAGCAGCGGTGGTTAATCCCTGGTGGGAAAAGAACCGGCCGGTGAGACCGGCGGTAGTTGAGCGACCCTGGTGGGATAAGAACCGGATCGTGCGCCCGCCATCACCAATAGAAGCAGAAAGAGCTGATAATTACGCTAATTATCGCGGTAGACAAAAGACCACTGATAGCGTAAGATTATCCATTAAGCTGAGTAAGATGGGAGATTAAGGCCAGAGTAGTGAGCCTGTTTTTTTTCTTGACAGGTTTAAATAGATATGCTAATATTAGCACTCTAGTTAATAGAGTGCTAATTTATTTTAGCTAAGTTATTAGTTTAAGGATAAGTTATGGCCAGGATTTCATTACAGGAACGCAAGCATAAAGTATTGCAGATAGTCATCCATCATTACATAGGCACGGCCAAACCTGTGGGGTCAGAGACTATTATTGAGAAATATAAGTTGGAGGTAAGCCCCGCTACGGTGAGAAATATCCTGGCGGAACTGGAAAAGGAAGGGTTCCTGACCCATCCGCATACTTCCAGCGGCCGGGTACCTACCGATAAGGGTTATCGTTTCTATGTAGACAGCCTGATGAATTTGCAGCAATTGACTCAAGAAGAAGAGCGGCGCATAGATAAGGAATATGAATCTCAGCGGATGGCTCTGGACTCAGTAATGCAGGAAACCAGTAAGATGCTTTCAGTGCTCTCGCATTATACCGGTTTTGTGCTTACTCCCAGCCCGGCCGTAGACCATTTAAAACGGTTGGAGTTGGTGAAAGTTGACCGGGACAGGATCCTGGCGGTATTGGTAACGGAAACCGGATTGATCCGCCATAAGATCATTGATTTGGACCAGGATGTTAATTCCACCGAGCTTATAGCTATGAACCGCTTGCTCAATAAGAATGTATTCGGCATAAGTGTTAATGATATTGGCCTGGAAATCCTGAAGAGGTTGCAGCAGGAAAAGGTCAAGCAGGTCAAATATATCAATTTAATGGAAAAGCTGGTCCAAAACGCGTTTGCCCTGAATGAAGATGGGGAGCTGTATTTGGAAGGGACCAGTAATATATTGAGCCAGCCTGATTTCGCTGATTATGAAAAGGTACGCAATATTTTCAGAGTAATAGATGAGAAAAAAATGCTCTGCGACCTGCTGGAAGAAAAAGTGAACCACGAAAGGGTTAGGGTTATTATCGGTGAAGAAACGCCGTGCAAGGAACTGCAGGAATGCAGCATCGTAACCTCCACCTATCGGTCCGGGGATAAGACCCTGGGGGCCCTGGGGATCATTGGACCTAAGAGAATGGAATATTCTAAAATGATCGCCCTCGTTGATTATTTTTCCAAACTGATCAATAAAACATTAAATCGGACCACAAAGGAGTCGGCGCGTGAACCAAGAAAAAAATAACGAAGAAAAAAGCCCGGACCAGCTGGCTTTAGACCAAAAGTTAAATGAGTTGGCCTTGCTGAAAGAATCACTGGATGAGCAGAAGAAGAAAGCTACTGAATACTATGACCAACTATTACGGCTGACGGCGGAATTTGAGAATTATCGTAAAAGAGTGGAAAAGGAGAAACTGGACCTGGTTAAATTTGGCCAGGAAGATGTGCTTTTGAAACTACTCCCATTCATTGATAATGTCGATCGAGCCCTGCAAGCTGCCAGGGAACATGATAATCACAAGACGATTTTAGAAGGTTTGGTAATGATCGAAAAAGAACTTAAGATCTTTTTTAAACAGGAGGGGATTGAATCGATCAAGACCCGGGAAGAGAAGTTAGATCCCAGCCTGCACCATGTAGTCAGTCAGGAAGAAAGCGCTGATCACGAAGATGATGATATCATGGAAGAGATCCAAAAAGGGTATAGTTATAAAGGTAAAGTGATCCGGCCGTCACTAGTCAAAGTGGCCCGGAAAATAGAAAAAAAATGAACTACAAAACAGACCGCTTAGCGGTCTATTTAGGGAGGATAGTATGAGTAAGATAATTGGTATTGATTTGGGTACGTCCAATTCAGCGGCATCAGTATTGGAAGGAGGTAAGGCCACGATCATTCCCAGCGCCGAAGGGACCAGTATCGGCGGTAAAGCTTTCCCGTCATATGTAGCGTTTACCAAGGATAATGATCTGTTGGTTGGTGAACCAGCTAAAAGACAGCTGGTATCCAATCCAGATGGTACGATTTACGCGGCTAAACGGAAAATGGGGACCGACCATAAATATAAGATAAACGGCAAGGAATATACTCCTCAGCAAATTTCTGCGTTTATCCTGCAAAAGATCAAACGGGACGCGGAAACTTTTCTAGGAGATAAAGTAGAAAAAGCCGTGATCACGGTGCCGGCTTATTTCAATGATAACCAGCGCCAGGCCACCAAAGACGCAGGCACGATCGCCGGGCTGGAAGTGATCCGCATTATTAATGAGCCGACCGCGGCCTGCCTGGCTTTCGGGGTTGATAAAAAAGGCCATGATGAGAAAATACTGGTGTTCGATCTTGGTGGCGGCACTTTGGATGTGACGATCATGGATTTTGGTAAAGGTGTATTTGAAGTAATTTCAACTTCCGGTGACACCCAGCTGGGCGGCACTGATATGGACAATTCCCTGATCGATTATATTGCCGAAGATTTTAAAAAGAACATTGGGAATGACCTGCGTAAGGATAATATGGCGG
>CAZFDO010000058.1:0-2355 GCA_964517965.1 uncultured Clostridia bacterium | reverse complement strand
AGCCAAGATCGAGCTTTCTACCGTTATGGAAACTGATATCAACCTGCCGTTCATTTCTGCGGACAGCACCGGTCCCAAGCATTTGACCATGAAGCTAACCCGCAGCACGCTGGAAAACATCGTTGAGCCGATAGTGCAAAAATGCAAACATTCGATCGAGCTGGCATTGAACGATTCCAAATTGACCCCGCAGGATATCAGCAGGATCATTATGGTCGGTGGACCGACCCGGATGCCTATTGTGCAAAAATTTGTGGAAGAGTATGTCGGCAAAAAAGTGGAAGGCGGCGTCAATCCTATGGAATGCGTAGCCATAGGCGCGGCGATCCAGGCCGGAGTGCTCGGCGGTGAAGTTAAAGATATACTCTTATTGGATGTCACCCCGTTATCACTGGGTATCGAAACCCTGGGTGCTGTCTTCACTAAATTAATCGAACGCAATACTACCATCCCGGTTAAAAAGAGCCAGGTTTTCAGCACTGCTTCTGATAACCAGCCGGCCGTGGATATCCATGTATTGCAAGGTGAAAGGCAGATGGCCAAAGACAATGTCACTTTAGGGCGTTTTGACCTGGTCGGAATACCGGCGGCGCCACGGGGTGTGCCGCAAATTGAAGTAACCTTTGATATCGACGCCAACGGGATCCTGCATGTATCTGCTAAAGACCTGGGGACTGGTAAGGAACAGTCGATCAAGATCACGGCTCCCAATAAATTATCCAAAGAAGATATTGATAAAATGGTCAAACAGGCGGAACAATTTGCCGAAGATGATAAAAATCGCCGGGAAGAAATAGAGGTAAAAAACGAAGCTGATGCCCTGGTGTATTCAGTAGAAAAAACTATGCGTGAACAAGGAGATAAAATAAGCCAGGAAGAGCGGCTGAAATTAGACCAGGCTCTGGCTGATGCCAAAGAGGCGCTGAAAGGCTCAGATGTTGAAAAAATCAAACAGACTAAGGAAAAACTGATGACTGCCAGCCATAAAATGGCTGAGGAAATGTATAAGCAGGCTGGTAAGGGACAGCCAGGTCCCGGGGAACAGGATCCTGGCGCGGCAGGGACTCAAGATACCGGGGGGGCAGGACAACAGGAAGCCGGGAAAAGTGGAGAGGAAAAAGTAGTGGATGCCGAAATTGTGGATGAAGATAAGAAACCTAAGGAGTAAATTTTGGCTAATGGGAAGAAAGATTATTATGAATTACTGGGTGTCTCCCGTTCCGCTGCTGAAAGGGAGCTAAAGGATGCTTATAGGCAACAAGCTCTTAAGTACCATCCGGATAAGAACCAGGGCAATAAAGAGGCAGAAGAGAAATTCAAGGAGATCAATGAAGCCTACGAGGTTTTAAGCGACTCCAAGAAAAAACAACTATATGACCAGTATGGCCATGCCGGAGTCGGAGCTGGCGGCCCGGGAGCCGGGCCAGGTTTCGGCGGCTATGATTTTAACGGTTTTGGCGGCGGCGCCGGTGACACCGGAGATCTGGGTGATATTTTTGGGGATATTTTCGAAGGAGTATTTGGCCAGCAGAGGACCGGACGCTCTGGCCGGCGGAGCAGTGCGGCCCGCGGGGCGGATCTGCGTTATGACGCTTCTTTAGATTTCCGGGATGCAGTATTCGGGACCGAATTATCATTGAGTATTCCTCGTCATGAATCCTGCCCCCGTTGCCATGGCAGCGGGGCAAAATCAGGTACCAATCGCAAAACCTGTCCAACCTGCAAAGGGGCCGGGAAAATGCGTATGAGCCAGGGTTTTTTCAGTATGGTACAAACCTGCCCAAAATGCCAGGGAGAAGGTACGGTCATTGAAACTCCCTGCCCTGACTGCCGGGGCAGCGGCAAGAAAGCCAATACCGCCTCTATAAAAGTGAAAATCCCGGCAGGAGTGGATGAAGGTTCAAGCCTGCGAGTTAGAGGCGAAGGAGAAGCCGGCGAACGCGGCGGTCCTGGCGGTGATCTTTATGTGGTTATTCATGTAAAGAAAGATCCTAATTTTGAACGTGAAGGCAATGACCTAGTTATGGAAAGGCATATTTCCTTTGCGCAAGCGGCTTTAGGTGCGGAAGTAGCCGTGCCGACGCTGGAGGGCCATGTAACCATGAAAGTGCCAGCCGGTACCCAGGGACATACTGTTTTTAAGCTAAAACAAAAAGGGGTGCCTTATCTGACCGGCCGGGGACGCGGGGATCTATTAGTCAAAATGGTCGTTGATGTGCCTAAAGATCTGAATGAAAAAGAAAAACAACTGCTCCGGGAATTTGAACTTTCAGGAAAAGGCTCCAACAGCGGGTCTAAGGGCTTCTGGAAGTTCTAAAAAGTGTCCCATAATAAGTGAAAATATCCCTTGAAATC
>CAZFDO010000057.1:6049-8981 GCA_964517965.1 uncultured Clostridia bacterium | reverse complement strand
TCCTCTGGAACCGGGAAATCATTATGGCAAGACGCCGCCGTGCACAGAAGCTATTATCAGGGCCGGGATCAAAAAAGTATATATTGCCATGAAGGACCCAAATCCATTAGTAGCTGGCAAAGGATTAAAAGGACTTGCCCGGCGCCGCATCCCGGTCAGCTGTGGGATAATGGAAAAGCAAGCGCAAGAGCTAAACCATGATTATTCCCATTTTGTCGTCACTAAGAGACCCTATGTGATCTTAAAATGGGCCATGAGCGCTGATGGCAAGATCGCTACTAAAACAGGTGATGCCCGGTGGATATCCAATAAACAAGCCAGGCGGTTTACCCATCAGCTAAGAGCTGATGTGGGGGCTATTATTGTAGGTATTAATACAGTTCTGCAGGATAATCCCAGTCTTACGGTGCGAGGTATCCCTGGCGCGAAAAAGCCAGTCAGGGTCATTCTGGATCATCACCTGCGCCTAACCGGAACGGCCAAAGTTTTGGATCATCAGGCTAAAACCATAATAGTTTGTGGTGAGCATTGTGACCGGGAACAGGCCCGGCAATTAATGCTCAAGGGTATTGAAGTAATGCAGGTTAAATCCTTGAAAGAACTGTTAAGGAAGCTGGCTGCTAGAGGTGTCGCCAGAGTTTTAGTTGAAGGCGGCGGGGAAGTACATGCCTCATTCATTGGACAGAAATTGGCTGACCAGGTATTTGTGGTAATGGCTCCGTTAATTATTGGCGGCAGGCAAGCTATTACCCCGGTATCCGGCCAAGGGATCAGCAAGATAAAAGAGGCTGCTAAATTACATAATATAAAAATAACTACCTATGGCGATAATCTAATTATGCAAGGAGATTTATAATGTTTACCGGTATCGTCCAACAACGAGGAAAAGTTGTCAGCAGGACCCCGCGGGTGCTAGGCATTCAATGCCGGATTGAGACGGCTATTTGCGGCGAAAGCATCGCTATTAACGGTACCTGTCTTACTTTGAAGAAGTATGATGAAAAAAATCACCGGGCCTATTTTGACGTTATGGCCGAAACTTTAAGGGCCACAAATTTGGGAAAATTGAAGGTGCATGATGTAGTGAATGTGGAAAAAGCCTTAAAAGTCGGTGATAGTATAGGCGGACATTTCATCAGCGGGCATATCGATGAAACCGGCCTGATCACCAGGATCAGCAAATATCCTGGAGCCGTGAATTATGAAATCAGGATCAGTACAAAAAACCTGCGCTATATCATGCCCAAAGGCTCCATAGCCATAGACGGTATAAGTTTGACCATACTGGCTAAGCTGGCTCATGGGTTTTCCGTGTCCTTGATCCCGCACACGCTAAAGGAAACAACTTTAGGGTTCAGCAAGGTGGGTGCCAAAGTGAATATCGAGTATGACCAGATGGTGAAAAATACCGTCAATATTCTGGTAGATAAATTCATAAATCAAAGTTACATCACTACAAAATTCCTGAAAGACAAAGGATTTTAACCTATGAAATTTAATACTATTAAAGAAGCCCTGGCAGATATAAAAAAAGGTAGATTGATCGTAGTCGTTGATGACGCGGATCGTGAAAATGAGGGGGATCTGGTCATGGCTGCGGAAAAAGTAACGCCTCAAGCCATCAATTTTATGGCTAAGTACGGCCGGGGATTGATCTGCCTGCCGCTGATCGGCCAGCGCCTGGATGAATTGAAGATCGAGCCAATGGTAGCAGAGCCAGGCGATAGCCTGAAAACCGCTTTTACTATCTCCATAGATGCCAAAAAAGGCATTACTACCGGTATTTCCGCTCATGATCGCGCTCATACCATAAAGACCGTCTTGAACCGCCAATCTAAGCCAGAGGACCTGATCAGGCCGGGTCATGTTTTCCCCTTGCGTTATAAAGAGGGAGGGGTATTGGTAAGAGCAGGGCACACGGAAGCAGCCGTGGACCTGGCTAAGATGGCCGGCTTATATTCTGCCGGAATTATCTGTGAGATCATGCACGAGGACGGGACCATGGCCCGGGTGCCGGAGCTGCGGAAATTCTGTAAAAAGCATCGTTTGAAAATAATTAGTATCGCTGATTTGATCAAATACAGGAGAATGACGGAAAAACTTATTCACTGCGTGGTTTCCACTAAACTACCTACCCAATATGGTGATTTTAAAGCCCTGGTGTATGAAACCCTGCCGGATCACGATTACCATATAGCGTTGATAGCCGGTAATGTGGTCAATCAGAAAAATGTATTAGTGCGGGTACATTCCTCCTGCCTGACCGGAGATGTATTCCATTCCGGCCGCTGTGATTGCGGCGACCAGCTGCACCGGGCGATGGAAATGATTGCTAAACATGGTCGTGGTGTGCTATTATATATGAGTCAGGAAGGGAGGGGTATAGGATTAGTTAATAAATTACGTGCGTACGAGCTGCAGGACCAGGGTTTAGATACGGTCCAGGCCAATGTAGCTCTTGGTTTCAAACCTGACTTGCGTGATTATGGCATCGGAGCGCAAATTTTAGCCGACTTAGGATTAACTTCCATAGCGCTACTGACCAATAATCCGCGTAAAATTGTAGGCCTGGAAGGATATGGTTTAAAAGTAGTTAAAAGAGTGCCTTTGGAAATAACACCTGGCACATGTAATATTAAATACCTAAAAACGAAACGCAAGAAAATGGGGCATTTGCTGAAGTTAGTTTAATAAAAATACGGCGTAAAGCGTATAGCGTTAAGCGTATAGTTTTGAACAAGATATTTTCTATCCGCTATCCGCTACCCGCTAAACGCTAGTTTACAGGAGGAGAAGATGGGTAAAACTTATAATGGCAAAATGATCGCTAAAGGATTAAAATTCGGTATAGTCGTTTCCAGATTCAATGAATTTATCAGCCAGAAACTATTGTCCGGGGCACTTGACACCTTGACCAGGCATGATGCTGATG
>CAZFDO010000057.1:0-6039 GCA_964517965.1 uncultured Clostridia bacterium | reverse complement strand
GAAAAGATCGATATTGTCTGGGTTCCTGGTGCTTTTGAGATATCATACGCTGCTGCTAAAATGGCTGATAGCGGTAAATATGACGCAGTGATCTGCCTGGGAGCGGTAATACGCGGAGATACGCCGCATTTCGATTATATTGCGGCAGAAGTCACCAAAGGGATCGCTCAAGTTGGCCTAAAAACCGGCGTACCGGCGATCTATGGAGTGATCACCACAGATACCTTGGAGCAGGCTATCGAACGCGCCGGAACCAAAGCCGGCAATAAAGGGGCAGACGCGGCCAATTCCGCGATTGAAATGGCCAATTTGTTCAAGCAAATGAAGTCTCTAGGTACTGGTCGCTAGTTTAAATACAGTCGCTAGTTACTAGTTTCTGGTTGCTAGTTTTACTGGTTTTGGACTAGATACCAGGAACTAGCGACTAGAAGCTGATTTTAAGGAGCAAAAAATGGGGTCTCGCAGAAAAGCCAGGGAAATTGCCTTGCAAATTGTGTACAGTACAGAGGTTAATCCTGTGGACATTAAAGAGTCATTAACCCTTTATTGGGAACATAACCCGGATGAGCACGAGGTAGTGGCTTTTGCCAATATGCTCTGTACTGGCACCTTGGATAACCTGGTCAAAATAGATGAATTAATTACCCAATACACCAAGAATTGGAACCTGAAAAGAATGGCCAGCGTTGACCGGAATATTCTGCGGGTCGCTATTTATGAGCTTGTATTTTACAAGGAAACGCCGGTCAATGTAGTTATTAATGAAGCAGTGGAGCTGGCTAAGAAATACTCTACAAGTGAAAGCGGTGGTTTTGTCAACGGCATTCTGGATAAAGTCAAAGAGGTGAGGAACGATGGCCAACCTCCAGCAGATAAAAAAAGAGATTGAACAACTGCGCCAGGATATAGATTTTCATAATTATAAATATTATAATGAAGATAACCCGGTTCTTTCCGACGCTGAGTATGACCGGCTGATGCAGCGTTTAATATCCCTGGAAGAACAATATCCCCAATTTAAGACCTCTGATTCACCGACCCAAAGGGTCGGAGCTAAACCCGCCAAGGAATTATCTCCCGTAAAACATCTCTTGCCCATGCTTAGCCTGGCCAATGCTTTTAATGACGAAGAAATACTGGCTTTTGATAAGCGGGTAAAAAAGTTGTTAGACTTGCCTCCTGGAGTAGAGCTCAGTTATGTCGCTGAATTAAAGATCGACGGCCTGGCTGTGAATCTCCTTTATAAAAATAGAGTCCTAACGAAAGGTTCTACCAGGGGGGATGGTTTTACCGGCGAAGATATTACTAATAATGTCAAAACAATCAAGAGTATTCCTTTAAAACTGCAAGCCTCAGGAAAATCAAAGGTACCGGAAGTGATTGAGGTCCGCGGCGAGATTTACCTGGAACATCAAGAGTTTGAACGCATCAATAATGAACGCCAAAAGGCGGCAGAACCGTTATTTGCCAATCCCCGTAATGCTGCTGCCGGCAGTGTCCGCCAGCTAGACCCGTCAATTACCGCCCAGCGCAAGCTTAATATTTTTGTTTATGGTACCGGCGATCTGCAAGGAATCAAGTTAGCCACCCACTGGGAAACTTTAAGCTACCTCAAAAACATGGGATTAAAAATAAACACTGCGGCCAAGCTTTGCCCTGATATCCATGCGGCTATTAATTTCTGCCATGAATGGGATGATCAGCGGAAAAGCTTACCCTATGATGCTGATGGTCTTGTCATCAAAGTAAATTCTATTATCCAGCAAGGGACCCTCGGACAGGTCAGCCGCAGCCCGCGCTGGGCAATAGCCTATAAATTTGCAGCTGAACAGGCGATTACGGTTGTTAAGGATATTGAAATAGGCGTAGGACGGACCGGAGCTCTTACCCCGGTGGCCATCATGGAACCGGTCGAAGTGAGCGGCGTCATGGTCAAGCATGCCACACTGCACAATGAAGATGAGATCAGGCGCAAAGATGTGCGTATCGGAGATACCGTAGTGATCCAAAGAGCCGGCGAAGTCATCCCGGAAATAGTGCGAGTGATGACTGAAAAAAGAACTGGCCAGGAAAAAGCCTTTATCATGCCGATGAAATGCCCGGTCTGCGGCAGTGATGTTTACCGACCGTTGGATGAAGTTGTCGCCAGGTGCACTGGTATTGCCTGCCCGGCGCAGGTGAAGGAGCGGATCGCCCATTTTGCTTCCCGGACAGCCATGGATATAGAAGGACTGGGAGAATCATGGGTGGAAATACTGGTTGATAAAAAACTGATCCAAGATCCTGCGGATATATATTTCTTGAAGAAAGAAGACTTGCTCGGATTGGACAGGATGGGCGAAAGATCCGCCACCAACCTGATCACCGCTATTGCTGAGAGCAAGAACAGGGAATTCAGCTGCCTGATCTATGCCCTGGGTATCCGGCATGTGGGAGAACATCTGGCGGAAGTGCTGGCAGAGCATTATGCCTCTATTGATGAGCTGGCGGTATTAACTAAAGAGGAGCTCGAAAATATACCGGAAATAGGGCCAGCCATTGCTGAGAGCCTGGAAATATTTTTTAAGCAGGAAGAAACAAAAGTGGTGCTGGCAAAACTGCGCCAGGCTGGGGTGCGGCTGCAGCAGGAGAAAAAGCAAAAGAAGGAGCAGGTCCTGGCCAGAAAAACATTTGTGCTGACCGGCGGGCTGGAGTCATTTACGCGGGATGAGGCTGCCAGGATGATCAAGAACTTAGGCGGCAGGGTGACTGCCAGCGTGACTAAAAAGACTGATTATGTCGTAGCTGGTACTGATCCCGGGTCAAAATATGATAAAGCCAAAGAATTAGGCGTAAAAATATTAGACGAAGCAGGTTTTAAGAAGATAATAAAATTATAAGCTTGGTGGAACAGGAGAAAAAGGGATGCCTTTTTGGATTGGGAGATTGTAAATGATGAAAAAGTTAATTGCTAATCTTGTTGTAATAACAGTTATTGCCTTTAGCATTTTACCGTTTTTAGGTTCTTTTCGTTACAATATAGTAGGCCCTACCATAGTAATATCAATTATTATAATATTTATGATATTTTGGCGAATTTCGATTTTCCCTAAAACAGGGTATATTATTTTCCCTTACTTAATACTAGGTGGTCTCAGTGGACTAGTTTTAGGAAGCATTATTGGTTATCTAATTGGTTGTATTGTAGGTGGTAACATGCTTGTAATTGCACTAGTAGTTTGGAGTGGTATAGGTGGAGGAGTATTAGGAGTAATTTTAGGATGGCTAAAATATAGGAAAGCAAATAAAGTGAACAGTTCACATTAAAATAGCCACATCAGGTAACTGTAACATTTTTTCGCTAAGGTGTCGATTTTCAGGGCGCCAAAGGTCTTTTGACAACTCGGTGCCTCCGCAACTAGCCCTAAAGGGCGTCAGACATGCTCGGCATCCAGAAACCAAAAGATTCCCTCGTTGTCTGCAAGCGTGCTTTGGCTAAAATCGACAATGCCGCTCAAAAATATTAGCAGTTCCCTGATATTATCATTAGCTAATCTATTTTCTATCAAAGAAGGGGTTTTTGCCGCTGACGGAAAGCGGTATGCCCATGATGATCTTATTTTCTTCTCCCAGCAGATTCATTTCCCGCACTGCCCAGCCTACTGAATACATGATCCGGTTGTCAATTCTCATATCGGCTGCTTTGCTGACAGCTGCGCCAACAGCTATGCCCAGGTCATGAGCATTAAAAATACAAACAGTTTTCTTGGCTCTGCTTTCAGCGCAATTCTTATTGCCGCAGAGGCCGCATAGCTTCAAGTCAACAGGATCTATTTTGGTCCCGAGCAGGATCAAGACCTGCGCTTGCCGGACATTTTTAGAATCACGAAGCTGGCCCTGGTGATCATATTGCTTGGCAATTGCTTCCATCTTATCAGCGATCTTATCCTTATCATTGCCAGCGACGATCATGGTTGTCAAATTATCAAGGCCCTTAGCTTTTGGCGCAGTCCTTACTGCCAGGCATATTTCCTCAGCCAATTTAATTAATACTTCTTCCTTCATTTCCGGATTCTTCATCATCATATTTCACCTCTGAATTAGTCGCTGGTCGCTGGTTTCTGGTCGCTAGTTTTTGTTGTTACTAGTAACTAGCTACTAGCGACTAGTAACTGTACTAGTAGCTATTTTCTTCGCTGCTTGCCCCAATTTCTTTTTTAACTTCTGTTTTAGCATATTCAGTCGGTTCTGTTCCAGCCAAGTAGCTTTCCAGGAAAGGATTTGGCCAATTTGGCGCGGCCAGCAATCCTGATTTATAATCGATCTTGACCGTCTTGATCTTGGAAGGTATCTTAAAGCCGCTTACCGGGAAATTTTGCAAGGACTGTCCCATAAAATCTGTCCAGATGGGACAAGCGATAGACCCGCCGGTTTGTTTTTCGCCTATTATCCGGTGATCATCATAGCCGATCCAGACGCCGCAGGCCAATTCCGGGGTATAGCCAATAAACCAGGCATCACGATAATCATTACTAGTACCTGTTTTGCCAGCGCAGGGACGGCCTAAAGCTCTGGCTGCATACCCGGTGCCATGCTGGACTACACCTTTGAGTAAATTGGTCATTAAGTAGGCTGTCTGCTCAGAAAGGACGGGTCGCTCGATGGGGGTGTTTTGTTCCAGGATATTGCCACTGGCGTCTTTTACCAAAATTACGCTGTACGGCATGGTCTTGATGCCATAGTTGGCAAAAGTGCAAAAAGCACTGGTGATCTCTTCCAGGTTTACTTCACTTGTGCCTAAAGATAAAGATAAATTATTACCTAAGGAGCTTTGTATCCCCACTTGATGGGCATAATTGACCGCTACCTCAGGGGTGAGTTGGACAATAAGCTTCACGGCGCAGAGATTGCGGGAATTCTCCAGTGCCCGGCGCAACGTGGTTGGGCCCCAAAATGTATTATCATAGTTTTGCGGGGACCATTCCTTTTCATCGCCGCCTACCAGGGTAACTGGGGCATCATCGATTAAAGTCGAAGGAGTCATTCCATTATCCAATGCCGCCGTAAAAATAAAAGTCTTAAAAGCGCTGCCAGGTTGACGCTTAGCCTGAGTGGCCCGGTTGAACTGGCTTTTTTCGAAACTACGTCCGCCAACCATAGCTCTAATTTGCCCGTTCTTAGGGTCAATAGCGATCAACCCGCACTGTACCGGGGCATCGGTTGAGGCAGTGACATCATAGGGACTTAATTTCCTAGCCAATGCTTTTTCAGCTAGCCGCTGCATTTCCAGATTCAGCGTGGTATATATCTGTAGTCCGCCTTTATATATAACATCATTGCCGTATTTGTTTTCCATATCAATCTTGATATTTTCAATAAAATAAGGTGCGGTATTTAAAACATATTTCGGTCTCTGGGTATAGTACTTGTATTGCAGGGCTTTATCTCTTTCTTCCCGGGTAATATATTTTTGATTATACATTAAGCCCAGTACGGTCTGGGCCCGGCGCTGCGCTGATTTAGGTTTTTCGAAAGGTGAGTAGGCTTTTGGAGCGCGCAGCATTCCGGCCAGCAACGCGCATTCTGCCAGGTTCAAGTCCTGGACATGCTTGCCAAAATAGATCCGGGATGCCTGCTCTACGCCGTAGGTGCCATGGCCGAAATATACCTGGTTCAGATACATCTGCAGGATTTCTTCCTTGGCATATTTCTTTTCGATCTGCAGAGATAACAAGGCTTCTTTGATCTTACGTTGGAAGGTTCGGTCCTGGGTTAGGAACAAAGCCCTGGCTAATTGCTGGGTGATAGTGCTGCCACCTTCAACGACCCGTCCTTTAAAAATATTGTTAATAGTGGCTCGGCCGATGCCGCGCAAGTCTATGCCCCAATGCTTGAAAAAACGCTCATCTTCTGTAGCGATCACTGCATTTTGCAAATCTACCGGGATCTTCTGTAACGGAACCACAGTCCGGCGTTCTGTGAATATTTCCGCGATAACTTCATTGTGAATATCGTAAAAACGGGTGATCAGCCCTGGCTTGTATTCTTCTAAAGCAGTAG
>CAZFDO010000056.1:0-9108 GCA_964517965.1 uncultured Clostridia bacterium | reverse complement strand
TTAAACTGTGCACTTTTAAATTTTAGCTAACACAAAAATTATTTATATGTATGTTAAGGAAGACGTTTTACATTAAAATGCATAACATCAGGTAACTGTCAATTTTTATTTCCACCATTAATCCTAGCGCTGAGTCCGCCGATATTTTTGGCGGAGACTCCCTATGGTCGCGCTTGCAAAGGTCTTTGGCTGCCTGTCCCCCCTGTTTAACTGCCTCTGGCAGTTAGTGGGGGAAAACCGACAAGCTCGCTCAAAAAACTGATCAGTTCCCTGATTGAAGAGAATAAAGAAGATGGGAGAAAAGGCTTAAGTTAATTAGTTAACTACGTCCCCAATATCCACGTCTATTAATCTGTATAATGCGATAGAATGGATGATCCAACAGGAGAAAAAATGAAAAATACGTTAGCTGTTTTTGAAGATTACAAGATTCGCCGTCATTATGATGAGAAAGCTGAAGTTTGGTATTTCTCTGTGGTTGATATTGTTGGCGCTTTAATCCAGCAGAAAGATTTTCAAACCACAAGAAAATACTGGAACAAGCTGAAAGAAAGGTTGAAAAAAGAAGGCAGTGAGTCGGTGACAAATTGTCACCAACTGAAATTAGCGGCAGCTGATGGTAAAAAATACCTTACCGATGTTGCCAGCCCGGAAACCCTGTTAAGACTTATCCAGTCTGTGCCAAGCCCTAAGGCTGAACCGATTAAATTATGGCTGGCAAAAGTCGGGTATGAAAGAATGCAGGAAATGGCAGATCCTGAAAAGTCTCTCAACAGAGCCAGAGAAAACTGGCAGAAGCACGGCAGAAGCGGAAAATGGATACAACAAAGGATGATGGGGCAGGAAACACGCAATAAGCTAACTGACTACTGGGGCAAACACGAAGTAACTAAAGAAGAAGAGTTTGCGATACTTACTAACATCATACATCAGGAATGGTCAGATGTTTTGGTAAAAGAACACAAGAACCTCAAAGGTCTAAAAACGCAAAACTTAAGGGATCATATGACCGAAGCAGAGCTTATTTTTACCGCTTTGGCAGAATTATCCTCCCGGCAGATAGCAGAAACCGATGAAGCAAAAGGAATGACAGAAAACAAAATTGCCGGCATAAAAGGCGGAAGAATTGCCAAAAGAGCCAGGCTTGAACTGGAATCAAAAACCGGTAAAAAGGTTATTTCAAAAGAAAACTATTTACTGCCCAATAAAGTAAAAGCTATAAATAATTAAGTAGCTTAAGGTGAACCAGGTGTCAATTTGCGAAGTTGACAGTAAGAGGTTTGCTACGAAGTGGACAGTAAGGTTTGCAGTAGATGTTGGCGATCTGTATGATGCAGTGGAGTGGATAGTGAAGCAGGAGAAGAAATGAAAAAGTTAGTTAAATTATCAATACTAATGGTTGCCATTGCTATGTTCAATAACTATTTATTACATAGCGAGGAGCTTGATGATAAGTTTAAGGATATAATTTTAAATATACCAGACATGGCATTGAATATTGGGGGTTCTGGTCGTCATGTCGAATTTAATATTATATCTAAGAGTGAAATTGATTTGGATGGGAATAAGACTCCTGACTACATAGTACTTGCTAGTTATCTCGATTATGGGGGATATGTAATAACAATTATTGAAGATATAAAAACGCCTGTATTTTGGGATAGAAGCCAATTCATCAATGATTTGCAGATAATTGACGATATTATTCCAAACATAAAATGTTTATTTTATAGGTCTAGTTATGCTCATGGTTTTTCTGAGTGGAAGCCAACATTTGTTGGGGTATGGCCTAAACCAGAGATTCTATTGATGCTAGACTTTAATGCGATTGACAGGCCGGGAAGTGATTCGGATGAAGAAAATCTTAAATTCATGGACTTGGATAAAGATGGTTTAAAGGAAATTGCTCTTCGGCATGTTTTTTGGAGAAACAGAGAAACTGATGACAATTGGGCTCAAAACCCAGAACATATAAAAACGGAGTACAAGGTATTTAAGTATAGTGATAAGAAAAAGCAGATTATAGAAGTTAATGATAAGAAGATACTGAAAGCTGCAAGAAAATTATTTGATAATGAACCAACAGGCAAATTATATTATAAATGAGGTTAAAAGGGACGTTTCACATTAAAATGCTCAATATCAGGGAACTGGTAATATTTTTTAACGGCATTGTCGATTTCCTGCCTGCCGGCAGGCAGGTAGTCAATCCTCCAAAAAGATCGGCGTATCAGCCTGCGGCTGAAGCGATCATGAGTTGTCAAAAGACCTTTGACGCCTTGAAAATCGACACCTTAGCGAAAAAATGTTACAGTTACCTGAAAAGTATTCAGTATTGGCAATAAATAAAAAACAGAGAGGAAATTACATGGCTTATGACAGCAGTTTGGACCAGCAATTGTTCGCGAAGGAGTTTGAAGGAGAAAAAGGGAAGATAACCGTCAGTGTTTATTCTTATAGTAACGGACCTAAAAAGGTGCAAATATCCAGGTCAGCAGCAAATGAAACCGGAACTTTCACTTTTGCCAAGCTTGGCCGGTTAACTAAAGAAGAATTACAGGGAATCCTGCCATTATTGCAGGAAGCCTTAGCTCAGCTATAGGATTAGTGTAACCAACTGTCAATTTGCGAAATTGACAGTAAGAGGTTAATGTATAGGGTAACTATCTGAACACCTACATGCGCGATCCTTGAGAGTCTTCTCCAAAGGGATCGGCGGACACAGCGCCAGAGCTCTTGCCCGCCAGAGCTTGTTGGCGGGTTAGTGGTGGAGTGTCCGAAGCGGTCTATGGTGAATAAAGGTCCTATACGCTGTACGCTGAATTCAAACAAAGGAGATATCGTGGAGAAGGAAAAGCTGATAAAAATACTGGATAATTTTAAGCACAAGAAGGTAATGGTGCTGGGGGATATGATCGCGGATGAGTATATCTTCGGCAAGACCTCCCGGGTATCCCGCGAAGCGCCGGTACTGATCTTGAAGTTCGATTCCAGGGAAATAATCCTCGGCGGAGCGGCTAATTCTGTGCATAATGTTCATGCCCTGGGAGGCAAGGTTTTCCCGGTAGGCGTGATCGGGCAGGATAGCGTCGGCAGGCAGATGCTCAGGATCATGCGGGAAATGAAAATACCGACTACAAGATTAATAACAGAATCAGACCGGCCCACCATTACCAAGACCAGGATAATGGCTGGCAGTTATCATACTACGCGGCAACAAGTGATCCGGATAGATAAGGAAGCCGACCTGCCTATCAGCAAAGAATGCGAAGCCAGAATAATGAGGATATTATCCGCGCACATACCCGACATGGACGCTGTGCTGGTCAGTGATTACGGTGTCGGGTTGTTGACTGAAAGAATGCGCGATATCCTGATCGGCTTGGCCCATAAATATCACAAACCACTGATCGTAGATTCGCGTTTTGATATCCTGAAATATGTGGGTGCTACGCTAGTGACCCCTAATGAAACAGAAGCTGCACCGGCTGTAGGTATGCAGCTTGACTCGGCTAAAGGCATCAAGGAGATTGGCCTGAAACTAATGGAAAAATTACAGAGTAAAGGAGTACTGATTACCCAAGGTCGCAATGGTATGACTTTGTTTGAAGGGAAGAATAAAATATCGCATGTCAATATCGTGGGCAGTGATGAGGCTGTGGATGTGACCGGCGCCGGGGATACCGTCGCCAGTTGCGCGAGTTTGGCGCTGGCTGCCGGCGGCAGTTTGCTGGAGGCTGCTCATTTGGCTACTTATGCCGCTGGTGTGGTGGTCATGAAAAAAGGTACCGCCGTAGTGACTGTGGAGGAAATTAGGAATAAAATTAGCGGCGAATAACTTAGCAAAGGTTTTCCTATGAAATTTAAACTTGAACATTGGCTCTTAATATTGTTATCGCTGTTTTTGATCTTGACCCATAATTACTGGTTAGCTGTCGATTCTAGGCCACCATCATGGGATGCTTCGGCACATTTGAACCTGTGCCTGCAATATCGTGATGTGCTCACCCATGCGGACAGTAATATAGTGAAGAATGTAGTCGCTGTTTCTGGTTATTATCCGCCTATATACCACCTGAGCGCACTGCCGTTCTTATCTTTATTTGGCTTTTCACTTTCTTCTGCCTGCCTGGTCAATTTGCTCTACTTGCTGATACTGATATGGGCTACTTATGGTATAGGAAAGAGGCTGTATAATGAATTAACCGGTTTATTGTCGGCACTATTAGTATCGGTCTATCCGTTCATCGTATATATGACGCATACTTTTGTGATTGACCTGGCCCTGGCCAGCATGGTCACCCTGGGCCTGTATCTTTATCTGCGCAGTGAGGATTTTAGCAAAAAATGGCCCAGCATTTTCTTTGGCGTGATTTGCGGTATCGGAGTACTGGTCAAATGGACTTATATCTTTTTCCTGGCCGGCCCGTTAATATATACCGGTTGGCGTTTCTTTACAGTCATTGTAGAGAAGAGAAAAGTAAGGCAGAATATTATTTTGGCCAAGGCCATAGCCCTGGTCATAGCTTTGCCCTGGTATACTTTCAATCTGATCAAATTTGTCCGTTACAGTATCCGGTTCAGCGGTATCGGCTCCAATGAAGGGGATCCGGTGATCTTTACGCTATCCAGCTGGCTCTACTACAGCAAGAACCTGTTACTACAAGTGCAACCTATATTCCTGGTCTTATTTCTTATCGGCTTGATAGTTTACCTGATCACCTGGAAACGGCAGAACAAACTGTTATTCTGGTGGGTGCTGCTGCCGTATGTCATTCTAACCTTGATCAGGAATAAAGACGAGAGATATACCTTGCCGTTTTTGGCCGCGATCAGTATCATTTCCTGCTTCTGGCTGGTAAATATTAAGAAAGATTTTATTAAATATATCCTGGTTTCCCTATTGGTTGTGTTTGGCATTACCCAATATTTTGTGACTGCTTTTGACCAAAGCAGATATTACTATTGCCAGCCGCCTCATCCTGAGAATTGGCAGCAGCAGGCGGTCAGTGACCTGATCCTCCGGTCAAAACCATACTCCCGGCCGTACACTACCGTTAGCGTAGTGGCCAATCATAGTTACTGGCATAGCGAAAGCCTGCAGGCTTATGCTGATGCGCGCCAATTACCGATACTATTTAAAGGATACAGCCGAAATTTGGGCCAGTTTGCCGACTTTGTCGTCACTAAAAGCGGCGACCTGGGACCGTCTTTTAGCCTGGGCCAGATGCCAGATGCCAGGGAAGCGATCCTTAGTGATCCAAGGAGTGAATTCCATAGGAATTTTAAAATTGCCGGAGTTTTTTCATTGCCTGACAATTCCTGGCTTTTTGTCTATAAAAGGGAAGCTAATAGAAAAGCCTTTGCCCCGCGGAAATTTGATGCCGGAGTGCTGGGCCAGAAACTGGCAGCAGGTATGGGGGAATATTTCCAGGATGCCGAAGGATTTGACCTGCAGATTGATTGTAAAACTATGGCCGAGGCCTTGCAAGGGCACTTTGAAAAGGTAGTAATTTCAGCAAAGAAATTAAAAATAAACAATATTTGGCTGAGTGACGTAATGATCACTATCAAGGGACTGGATGTAAACTTGCCGCTTTTATGGGATGATCAGAAACTGATAGTGTACAACCTGGATGAGGTCAAACCGGCTTTTACTATTACCGTTGCTGACCTGCAGGCATTATTGCTAGCCAAGGCTAAGAATATTAAGGATCCGCTGATTAGTATACAGCATGGAGTGATAAACGTGGAAGGGGACTGGAAAAATATTCAGGTGCGCATTAAAGCCAATATGGTCAAAGGAAAAGACGGGCTCTCTGCGCAGGTCACAAAAATAAAGATAGGCTGGCTAAGAATCCCGCGCTGGTTTTATCAGGGCCTGGTGGAAAAAGCGTTTAAGCTAACTCCTACGCCGGAATGGCCGGTCAAAACAGTGGTCAGTGAGATAAAGCTGCAAGATGATAAGATAATTGTGAGATAGAAAAAGATCGGGATGCGTTGTGCGTTGTGCGTTGTGCGGAATATATAGACATTTGTGGTTCCCGCCAGAGGCGGGCAGGCGTCGTTCGTGGTATATTTAAAAAACGAGGTATAGATGAAACCAGCGATAAGCGTATTTTTCCCCTGTTATAATGAAGAAGCCAATATTAAAACAACGGTCAATAAGGCCATTGCGGTTTTGGGTCAATTGGCTGATATTTTTGAAGTAATTATTGTCGATGACGGCAGCACTGATAAAACCGGTGAGATTGCCTCTGCCTTGGCGCGGGAAGACCAGCGAGTACGGGTATGGACCCATGACACCAACAGGGGCTATGGCGCAGCCTTGCGCTCTGGCTTTGCCGCGGCTCAATATGGGGCGGTGTGTTTTACAGATGCCGACGGACAATTTGACCTGAAAGAAATAGAGACCTTTTTGCTCTTGATCGGAACGTATGATGCTGTTCTGGGGTACCGGATAAAACGGCAGGATAAATTTTATCGTAAAATAAACACATTTATCTATAAAACCGCGGTTAACCTGCTTTTCCGGCTGGGGGTTAGGGATATTGACTGCGCTTTCAAGATGTTCCGGCGGGAAGTGATGAACAATATCACCATCAATTCTGCCGGGGCGGTAGCCAGCGCGGAAATGCTGATCAAGGCCAAACGCCAAGGTTACCGGTTCGTAGAGGTAGGAGTCCATCATTATGCGCGTCAGGCGGGACAGCCAACCGGTGCTAAATTAAGCGTTATTTTTAAGGCGTTTATTGAATTATTTAAACTCTGGAAGGGGATTAATTTATGATTGCCAATAATCATCCCCCCAGATTTGCCTCCCCCCAGTTTTGCAAAGCAAAACTAAGCGGGGGGACAGGGGCAAATCTATGCGGGGGGACACTTGAAGATAAAAATCTTCAAGTGAAAAACAAAATAAAGTCTTTACAGCAGCTTAAAAAGATAGTAAAATTAATAAAATTACAGGGTAAAACCGTAGTTTTAGCTAACGGCTGTTTTGATTTGCTGCATGTGGGCCATATCCGTTATTTAGAAGCCAGTAAAAGTATGGGTGATTTCCTGGTTGTGGCGATCAATAATGACCGCTCGATCAGGGCTATAAAAGATCCTCAAAGGCCGATAATCAGGGAAAAAGACAGGGCTGAGATAGTAGCTTCACTGGCGGCTGTTGATTATGTGGTTTTGTTTGGTGAAGCGCAGGTTGGAAAGGTGTTGTTGGCCTTACAGCCCGATATCCAGGCCAAGGGTACTGATTATACGACAGATACCATACCGGAAAGAAATATAGTCGCGTCATATGGCGGGCGGGTAGCTATCGCCGGTGATAAAAAAGACCATGCCACCAAAGACCTGATCAGAACTATAACCAAAAAATACAGAAAGAGGTAAAAATGCAGAGAATTAGCGAATTTGTAAGAAAGCACAGGATCTTTCTGAGCTGGTTATTTGGCATAGCCTATCTGATTTTTACTGCAGCACCGAGATATGTGCCTCCTACGAGCGCCCTGTTATACCTGGTCATCGGCCTGGAGATAGCTTTACTGGGAGAGGGCTTAAGGATTTGGGCCAATGGGTATTTACAGAAAGATGAATCCCTGGCAGTCAACGGGCCCTTTAGCTATACCCGCAATCCATTATACCTGGGTAGTTTCCTGATCGGGTTTGGTTTCTGTTTTGCGACCTCCCGCTTGTCTCTATTCATTGTCTATCTCGCTTTCTTCTTTTTAATCTTCCTGAGTACTATCCGGCATGAAGAAGGTATCCTGGATGGGAAGTTTGGCGGGGAATTCCAGAAGTACAAGGAAAAAGTTCCCAGGTTCATCCCTTCATGCACTTCCTACGAATCCAATGTTTTTAATAAATTCAGTTGGCAGCAAGTAAAGCATAACAAAGAACATCTCACGGTTATTGGCGTGATACTCATTGCGCTATATGTCATCGGCAGATATTTGCTCCAATATAATACCGGCGCCCCGATCAATAAAATATTAGGATAATGACTATAAAAATAATCAAATTGATTTTAATTGGATTGACCGGTTTAAGCAGCGTCTTGTGGCCAGGAGCGAGAACACTTCTGCTGGCAGAAGGCCTGACGGTTCCTTTTGCCCGGGGTGAAAAAGTAAATTTTGTGGTGAAATGGGGAATTATTGTCGCCGGGCGGGCATCCATGAGCATAGAGCCGCAGGTCTGGAACGGAAAGAATGTTTATCGGATTACTTCTGAAGCCACTAGTACCGGTTTAGTAGGAGCATTATATCCGGTGAAAGACAGATCAGAATCAATTGTTTCCCAGGAAGATTTTTACAGCCTGAGTTTTTATAAAGAGGTAAATGAGGGGAAATATCATCAGCAGGAACAGATGATTTTTGACCAGGAGAACGGCAAGGTTATTTATCCGGACGCAGCCTATGATATCACCAAAGGGACCGTTGATGTATTAGCCAGCCTTTATCTGGTGCGCCTGAAGAGCCTTGAGCCGGGTAAGGAATTCACCGTCAAGGTATGCAATAATAAGAAAAATTATGAGCTGGTGGTAAGAGTGATCGCCCGAGAGAAGGTCTCGGTGCCGGCCGGGGAATTTAATACTATCGTGGTGGAACCCCTGCTGAAGCAGGAAGGTATTTTTATGCATAAGGGCCGTTTGTTCGTTTATCTGACTGACGACCAGGAAAGAATTCCGGTTCTGCTGCGGAGCAAAATAGCAGTTGGTTCTATTATCGCGGCTGCCGAAAGAATACAAAGATATTAGTAATAAACGCATGAGTGAATGAGGAGGAAGAGCCGGGTGAAAAAGATAATTATTGATATGACTAAGATCAAGACCTATCCTTTGAACAGCAGGAAAAGCAAGGTCAGTATCATTGATATTGCCAAGGAAGTCACCCCGGATAAGAATTTTCGTTCTTTTATAGATGGATTGCCGGATATTTTAGCTGGTAAAAACCTGAAAAATGTGCTAAACTTAATCTTTAAGGCTCGGCAGAAAAAGAAGCCGATAATCTGGATGTTTGGCGCGCATGTGATCAAGTGTGGATTAAGCCCGCTTATTCTGCAACTGGCCCGGGAAGGTTTTGTTACTGCTATGGCCATAAACGGCGCTGGTAT
>CAZFDO010000055.1:6889-9115 GCA_964517965.1 uncultured Clostridia bacterium | reverse complement strand
ATACGTAAAGAGAAAGATATAGGAGGGAATTATGATAGCTTTTCCGATTGCTTTAGGGGCTTTATTTGTTGTTTGTGTTTTTTGGTATTACGGTGTATACAACTCTTTGGTCTCATTAAGGGTAAGGATAGAAAATGCCTGGTCCCAAATTGATGTACAGCTTAAGAGAAGGCACGATCTTATCCCCAACCTGGTGGAAGCGGTGAAAGGGTATATGGCTTTTGAAAAAGACACACTGGAGAGAGTTATTAAAGCCAGAAGCCAGGCAATTGATGCTTCCAGCTTGCAGGATAAGGCCAAAGCTGAAAATCTATTAACCGATACATTGCGTTCTCTATTTGCGGTGGTTGAAAAGTATCCGGAGTTAAAAGCTAATCAAAACATGCTGAAGCTGCAGGAAGAGCTGACTTCTACTGAAAACAAGATCTCTTTTGCCCGGCAGTATTATAACGACGAAGTAATGCGTTTTAATACCAGGATCCAGTCAGTGCCTGTTAATATAGTTGCAAAATATAGCAACTTTACGGAGAAAGAATTTTTCCAGATCAAGGATGTAGCGGAAAAGGAAGCGCCCCAAGTAAAGTTTTAAAGAGGCAGCTGAAGCTATATGCCATTTTCCTTTATTGATATTGAACAGAAAAAAAGCCGGATAATAAGCTCTCTTTTCTTTATTTTGATCGGGTTCTATTTTTTAAACGCGTATCTTATTTTGTTTATTTTCCAAAATACCGTGTTCCCTATTTTTGGCGGGATCTTTAAGTTTGGATTCCCTCCTTTGTCCCGTACGTTGTGGACCCTAATTATTGCCTTTATCGCTGCGTTTCTCCACTGGAAAATATCAACCACCAATATGCTGGTTCGGATGACTGAGGCGATAGATGCTGAGGCCGTTAATGAAAAAGACGAGTACCACCTCTATTTTAAGAATATAGTTGACGAGGTCTGTGTTGCTATCGGCGGACGGCGCATCGAAGCCTGGGTGATCCCGATCTCCAGCATGAATGCATTTGCTTTGGAGGATTTTAGCGGTCGCGGTATTATCGGGATAACCGAAGGAGTGCTTAGTCGTCTTAACCGGAACCAGATCGAAGCTATTGTGGCTCATGAAGCCGGGCATATTGTCAGCGGAGACTGCCTGAGCACGACCATATCCTGCTCTCTCGCTGAACTGTATGAAGGAATAGTGTCAAATCTAGCGCTGGGATTGAAAAATACCAGAGGCAGAGGTGTCGCTTTTATAGGATTGCTGTATATTGTATTAGCCTTTATGCGTTTGTTGAGTAATCTGACCAGGTTCTTCATTTCCAGGGAGAGAGAATATCGTGCTGACGCGATCAGTGTCAGGTTGACCCGTAACCCTTTAAGCCTGGCTGAAGCGCTCAAGCTTATTTCCTCTAACTGGCGAGGAACCGGCAGCTTAGGGGAAAGGATACAATCTATATTTATAGTTAATCCGGAGCTCAACTGGATGGATGAAGAAGAAGGATTTTTTGCTAACTTGTTTTCTACTCACCCTCCGGTGAAAAGAAGGATCAATATTCTTCTGGATATGGCTCATCTTGATGAAAAAACACTGGAGAAGAATTTAAAAACATTTAAAAGGGTATCCCCTGTTGCTTTAGCTGAATATAGATCAGAGGATCAGGCACAACTGAAAAAATGGTCTGTGTTTATAAATCAGCAATGGTCAGAACCTCTGGCTTTGGCTGAAATAAAAAAACTTGACGGATTCAAGCCTGATCAATGGGTAAGGCATGCTGGGCAGGGAAAAGTCCGGTATGCCTATAATGAGCCGGAGCTGTTGGACCTGTTTTCTGGTCCGGACAGGTCAGGGGAGAAACTAAATTGCCCTCATTGCCGGACAGCACTGGAAGAGATCATCTATGAAGGAGCTCCGATCTATAAATGTTCATATTGTGGCGGTGTTCTGGCCGGACAGAATAAAGTAAGGAGTATCTTGATCAGGGAAGATAAAGAATTTTCACCGGAAGTCATACGTTTGGCGCACAATATTATTGCTTCCAGAGAGAAAATACAATATTATAGGGCAAAAGAGCCACAGCTTCCTTGGGTCATTAATTGTCCTAAATGTCAGCAAAAGATGCACCGGCATTTCTTCGTGTATTCTTATCCGGTGGAGATTGACCAGTGCAATACCTGTGAAGTGTATTGGCTGGATAAGAATGAGTTGGAAATTTTGCAATATCTCTATAAAAATAAACAAGA
>CAZFDO010000055.1:1085-6789 GCA_964517965.1 uncultured Clostridia bacterium | reverse complement strand
ATGAAATTGAAAGGTAAAGTGTGGAAATTTAAGGACAATATCAATACCGACGAGATCATTCCGGCGAGGTATCTGAATACCTTTGACGAGAAGGAGCTGGCCAGTCATTGCATGGAAGATGCAGACAAAGATTTTCCCAAAAAGGTCAAAAAAGGTGATATACTCGTAGCTGGCAAGAATTTTGGGTGCGGGTCTTCGCGCGAACATGCGCCTATTTGCCTGAAAGGCGCCGGAGTGTCCTGTGTGATCGCTGAAACATTTGCCCGGATCTTCTACCGCAATGCTATCAATATAGGTTTGCCGATCCTGGAAAGCGCGATAGCCAGCAAGAGTATCGAAGAAGGCGATACGATCGAGGTGGACCTGGAAAAAGGCAAGATAAAAAATGTCACTACTAACAAAATATATGAAGCAACAGCTTTCCCGCCGTTCATGCAGGAGCTGATCAATGCCGGCGGCCTGATGGAGTATGTGAAAAAGAAGATCTGACCTTCCAGGAAATGTATTGGAGGCTTATGAAACACTTCAAAATTGAAGATAATATTGTCGGGTTGATTTTTGGCTTGGTTTTTGCCATGGTCCATTACTTTTTTGTAGTTAAGGTGATGTATTCCCCGCCGATGCCGGGATTGCCGTTAGATTTTGGAGTTTATCCTTTTGATGCCCCCCTGATTTTGGTCTATAACTTATTTATCAAGAAATCAACGGTTGGTTTTTACCGGTTTTTCTTTACTTTCTTTGGCACGTTAATGTATATGACTATGGGCACGTTTATCGGCTCTTTATTTGACCGTGTTCTTAAGAAGATCAAAGCAGCAGAAGAAAATGAAAAGGAGGAAATGCACCTGTGAATATGAAAAAAGTACTTATTATTACTTCGCTATTATCGGTAATGCCGCTGTTGGCCAGAGCTGGCGTAGGGCCGCCGATCCCAGAGCCCAAAGTTGAGGTCACAGCCGCGGTTAAATTGGCGATCAAAGCTTTTAAGAGTGAAATATCCAAAGAAGATAATCCGTATGTAAAGTATGATAATTTTATCCTGGTATCAGTATTATATACTAATGCTTTCAAGGAAAAAGATACGGCTATCTGGGCCTGGAAGATTACCTTTGTGCATACCAGGAACAGTGATTTCAAATACATCTATAAAGTCGATAATATGAAGGAAGCGGTATTAATTGAAACTACTCAATAGATAACATCAAGCCTTAAGGAGGTAAAATGAGATCGTTGAAAATAGAGGAAAATATTTTCCGCATTGCCTTTGGCTTGATATTTGGTATTTTCCATTTCCAGTTTGTCATTGAATTCCTCTATTTCTATCCGCTTGAAGGGGTCCCTGAGAATTTTGGCATAGTGACCTATGATGCTCCGCTCTTCTTCCTTTGGAATATGCTCAAGATCCAGGCTCCTACCTGGGTTTATAATTTGTTTTTTGCTGTTGCCGGCTCGATCATGTATATAGGTTTTGGTGTTGTCCTGGGGGCCATGGTTGATGGGATGATTATGAAGCTAATACGCTCGCAAGAGTTGAAAAGCGTAAAAAACGAAAAAAAGCAATAAAAATATAAATTATTATCATCTGGAGTCAATTGCGCCGTAACCTGGTTACGGCACAATTTATTATGTTTACAGATTGCCTGTTTTATGATAAAATCACTCACTCTAAACTATTAGTGAAAAAGATAAAGGAGGAGCAGTACAGTGAGTAAAACTTATAAGATCGGGGTAATGGGCGGGGACGGGACCGGCCCGGAAGTGTTAAAAGAAGGATTAAAAGTATTAACCGCTGTTGGCCATAAATTTGGTTTGAAATACGACCTGGTTAATTATGATCTGGGCGGCGAGAGATATAAGAAAACCGGCGAGACTGTGCCGGATTCAGTCATCCCGGAGTTGAAGAAACTGGACGCCATTTACCTGGGCGCCATCGGGCACCCGGATGTCAAGCCGGGCATTTTGGAGCTGGGGATCCTGCTGCGCATCCGTTTTGAACTGGACCAGTACATAAATTTACGGCCGGTTAAATTGTATCCTAATGTCTCCACGCCGGTAAGGGATAAAGGGACGGCGGAAATCGATTTTGTGGTAGTGCGGGAGAACACGGGCGGCATCTACACAGGACATGGCGGCGCTACCCGGGTGGGGACGCCAGATGAAATCGCCACCCAGGTGATGGTCTATGATCGTCGCACCGTGGATCGCTGCATTAAGTACGCCTATGAGCTGAAAGCGCAGAGAAACCAGCAGAATCCCAAATACGCAGAGAAACCCATCCATCTCGTACATAAGCGGAACGTCCTGACTTACTGCGGTGATCTCTGGTACCGCGCTTTTGAAGAAATGGGTGAGAAACAATATAAAAACCTGAAGCGGGATTACGCGCATGTTGACGCGACCACGATGTGGTTCGTGAAAAATCCGGAATGGTTTGATGTGATCGTGACCGAGAACCTGTTCGGCGATATCATCACCGACTTGGGTGCGATGATCCAGGGTGGTATGGGTATTGCCGCCGGTGGTAATATCAATCCCGAAGGTGTCAGCATGTTCGAGCCGATCGGCGGCTCAGCGCCTAAATACACCGGCAAGAACGTCATCAATCCATTAGCAGCAATCTGCGCTGGCGGCATGATGCTGGAAACCCTGGGCGAAACCAAAGCAGGGCAGGCCATCGAGCAAGCCGTGATCAAGGCGTTAGAAGGCGGTAAGATCAAGAGCCTGGCTGCCGGGAAAATGGGTATGGGCACAACAGAGGTAGGAGATTTGATCGCCAGCCTGATTTAAAACCGTTCATGGTTGGTCGTTCGTGGTTCGTAGTTGATCTAATCGGTGTAATCGTTCTTAGAAATCTGTGTAATCATCTTAACAGGAGGAAGAGAAGAAGAAATGAAGAAATATAACGTAGCTGTAGTTGGAGCCACCGGAGCGGTTGGCAATGAAATGATTAAAATGCTGGAGCAGCGGGATTTCCCCGTGGCCAATCTGCGTCTCTTGGCCAGCTCGCGTTCCGCTGGCAAGAAATTGAAATACAAAGGTCAGGATGTTTTGGTCGAAGAATTGACCAAGGAGTCCTTTAAAGGTGTAGAGATAGCTTTGTTCTCAGCTGGCGGGGCAATTTCCAAAGAATTTGCGCCAATAGCGGCAGCAGAAGGCGTATTTGTTATTGATAATTCCAGCGCCTGGAGAATGGACAAAGATGTACCGCTGGTCGTGCCGGAAGTAAATCCGCACGACTTGAAAAAGGAAAAGAAAATCATCGCCAACCCGAATTGTTCAACCATCCAGATGGTCGTAGTTCTCAAGCCCATTCATGATGCCGCTAAGATAAAGAGAGTGGTTGTTTCTACCTATCAGGCGGTGAGCGGCGCGGGACATAAAGCCATGGTTGAGTTGGCCGAGCAGGTCAAGTCCCTGTCTCAGGGTGACCCGGTTGAATGCAAAGTGTTCCCTTACCAGATCGCTTATAATGTTATTCCGCATATTGATGTTTTTCTGGATAATGATTATACCAAGGAAGAGATGAAAATGGTACACGAGACCCAGAAGATCATGGGGGATGATTCTATCCAATTGACCGCGACTGCGGTGCGCGTACCGGTGATGAGGGGACATTCTGAATCTGTTAATGTTGAAACAGAAACCCATCTCAGCGCCGCGGCAGTGAAAAAAATGCTGAGCCAGGCACCTGGCGTGGTTTTGGTGGATGACCCGGCTAACAAAAAATATCCTTTGGCGATCGATTGCGAAGGAAAGATCGATACTTTCGTAGGCAGGATACGCCAGGATGAATCCATTAAAAATGGTTTAAACCTGTGGATCGTGAGTGATAACCTGCTCAAGGGAGCAGCCTGGAATGCGGTGCAGATAGCCGAAGAGCTGATCAAACAGAAGATCGTCTAAAAAAAGTTTCGGGTTTCGAGTTTCGGGTTGCGGGTTTTGGATTTTACTCGTAACTCGCCAACTCGTAACTCGCAACTGGATTTGCTGGAAACCTATGCGCAATATTCCTGACATCGTAGGACACTACAGAGAAGGTGATTCATTTATCCATCGCCTTGACCCCAGAACTAAAATTATCAGTCTGTTAATTTTGTCTGGGGTTATTTTTTACCTTAAGAGCTTGCCGGAATACCTGGTTTTTGCCGGACTTTCCTTTTTACTGCTGCTGCTGGGACGGATCGCGATAGCCAGCTGGTTCAAGACCCTGCGTCCGCTCGCTTGGTTCTTGATCCTGATATTTCTCATGCATCTGGGCTCGGCCGGAGGGTGGAAAGTAGGGTTGTTTGTACTGGCGCGTTTTGCTTATCTGGTATCTTTGGCCGTGCTCTTGACCGCGACCACGCCTATTTTCAGCCTGGCCATGGGCTTACGCAAGCTGTTGCGTCCGCTGGATATTTTTGCGCAACTGGGTTCCCGTATAGCTTTTATGTTGACCATGGCTATTAGGTTCATCCCGCTCACGATCATAGAAAATCAAAAAATTATGGAAGCACAGCAAGTACGGGGAGTGCGCTATTCTCCCAAGAATATACCCTTACTGGCTTATGCGTTACTGATAAATATTATGAAGAAAGCTGACGAATTATCCCGGGCGATCGAAGCCCGTGGTTTCCATCTAGGTCCGCTGCGTACCAGCCTGTATCAACTACGGTTTACCTACCGCGATGCCTGGGCGCTGGCGCTGGTGGCCGTATTTAGCGCCTCAATTTTTTTCAGATTATGGGGGATCCATTGAAAAATATTCAGACCGGGGTCAGTTATATCCTGAATAGAGATTTGTCCCAAGCCAGGCAAGATTTAGCTGAAATAGCTACGTGCTGTGATTTTGTAGTGCACACTTTTAGCGAAACAGATTATTATTATCACCGCCAGAATATGCAGGAGATCATCAAGGTTAGCCACCAGCAAGGGCTATCAGTCTATCTTGATCCCTGGGGGGTGGGTGGCGTTTTTGGCGGGGAAACATTTTCCCTTTTTGTCGCGGAAAATCCGGCCGCTTGTTTAAGAAAAAAAGGGAAGAGCATTCCGATCGCCGATATTTCCAGTCCAAAGTTCAGGAAATTCATGAAAGAATGGCTGGCGGCCGCCCTGGCCATGAAGCCGGACGTGATCTTTTGGGACGAGCCGCATCAAACAGGAATGAATTATAAAAAGGCAGAGATCAAGAAAATCATTGATTTCCTGGCCGAAATGACCGCCCTGGTAAGTCAGCAGGGCGTGAAGAATGCGGTTTGTATCTATCCGCAAAAAGATAAAAATTCCTGGCAATTATGGGAAAAAATATTAGCCCTTAAAACTGTAGACATATTTGGGACCGACCCTTATTGGCTGCTCTGGAATAAAAAGCTTGATTTTGTTGAAGAATTTGCTAAAAAAGTTTATAATCTTGGTAAGAAGTACGATAAGGAACCGCAACTCTGGATACAGGCTTTTAAGATCCCTCAAGGTAAGGAACAAGAAATTAGCAGAGCTGTAGAGATTGTTGCTGGCGCCGGCATTAAGAATATTGCGGCTTGGAGCTATGACTGCGGCAGTTTGGTTGACCACTTAAACTCAGCAGACCCAAAACAAGTGTGGCAAACATTGAAGCAAGCGTTTAATTCAGTAAAAAATAGTAACAGAGAGATAAAGGGGTAAAGTTATATGTCTGTAAAAAGGTTTGATCTGATCTGGGCGCCCTGGCGGATGGAATATATTAGGA
>CAZFDO010000055.1:0-1075 GCA_964517965.1 uncultured Clostridia bacterium | reverse complement strand
GGGCTGTGTGTTCTGTAAAAAACTGAGGAAGAAAGATGGGCCGGAAAATCTGGTGCTTTACCGGGGCCGGAAGTCTTTTATTATGCTTAATCTTTATCCTTATACCAATGGCCATATCATGGTAGCTCCGCTTAAACATATTAAAGACCTGGAGAAACTGGATGCCGCCACGCTGGCTGAGATGATGAAATTATCCCAGAAAATGATCGTTGTTTTAAAGAAACTCATGCGCCCCGAAGGCTTTAATGTGGGTATTAATATCGGCAAGGTAGCCGGGGCTGGTGTGCTGGGCCATGTGCATATCCACATTGTACCGCGCTGGAACGGCGACCACAATTTTATGCCGGTCCTGGGGGCTACTAAGATCATGCCCCAAACCCTGGCCGAGGTTTACACGCTGCTGAAAAAAGAGGTTTCATCGCATGCCGGAAAATAAGATTACCGAGTTTAATCTGCCTACAAAAATAATCGCCGGGTTGGGTAGTATTAAGAACCTGGCCGAAATAGTCCGCGGTTGTGGTGATAATGTCCTATTGATCACGGGCAAAAAAAGTGCCCGGCAGACGGGCTTGCTGGATAAGATCAACAGTGCCGTGTCCACCAATTCAGGATTTCGTTTAACCATCTTCGACCAGATAGATCCGGAGCCGAGTTGCGATAATGTTAACCAGGCGATAGCGACGACTAGGGAAAAAGGTTGTGATGTCGTGATCGGACTTGGCGGCGGCAGTGTGATAGATGTCGCTAAAGCTGTAGCTGCGCTGGCCAACAAAGAAGGATTAGTTGAAGAATTCATGACTGGCCGGGATTTAATATTCCCCGGACTCCCTTGCATCGCTATTCCTACCACCGCCGGCACCGGCGCAGAGGTCACTCCTAATTCCGTCTTGATAGACCGGAAGCGGCAGGTGAAGGAAAGCCTGCGCCATCCTTTTATCTATCCAAAAGCAGCGATCATTGACGCTGAATTAACCATCAGCCTACCGCCAAAAATTACGGCTTATTCCGGTATTGATGCCCTCTGCCAAGCGATGGAATCCTATGTGTCCAAGGGCGCTAATATACTGACTGATGC
>CAZFDO010000054.1:0-9135 GCA_964517965.1 uncultured Clostridia bacterium | reverse complement strand
CAGCTCAAGGAAAATGAGGCTACTAGGACAATCCCGATCATTATGCTAAGCGCCCTGGGTCAAGAAGGAGATGTGGCTAAAAGCTTGGAACTGGGAGCAATAGATTATATTGTTAAGCCCTTTCATCCGCAAGAATTGATGGAGCGCGTTAAAAAGATCTTAGGCTAGAATATTTTTGAGATTTACCTGTCCCCGCGAGGGGAAAATTTGAGAATTTTTGGGGGTATTTTGGATATTGCACAGTTAAAGGTTCAGGCCAAAAAAATCAGGCAGGATATAATAAAGATGTTAGGAGAAGCTGGCAGTGGGCATCCCGGAGGTTCGCTCTCGTCTACAGACTTGATGACAGCTTTATTTTTTAATACATTGCGCCACCGGCCGAAGGAACCCCGCTGGCCGGGTAGAGACCGATTTATCCTGTCCAAAGGGCATTGTGCTCCGGTCTTGTATGCGTGTCTGGCAGAGTCAGGTTATTTCCCGGTCGAACAACTCCTTACTTTGCGCAAACTGGGCAGTTGTTTGCAAGGGCATCCCAGTTGCCAGGACATATCCGGGGTGGAGGTATCAACCGGTTCATTGGGGATGGGATTATCAGTGGCGGTTGGTATGGCGCTGGGCGCAAAACTTGACCAGAAAGATTCCCGGGTATTTTGCCTGGCAGGAGATGGCGAACTTCAAGAAGGACAGATTTGGGAAGCAGCCATGAGTGCGGGCCATTATCATCTGGATAATCTTTGCTGTATCGTGGATAATAATGATCTGCAAATTGACGGGCGGGTTAAGGATGTTATGAATATTTATCCGATTGCGGATAAATTCAAGGCTTTTGGTTGGTATACCATAGAGATAGAAGGGCATGATCTGAAACAGATCCTGGAGGCTTATGCCGAGGCTGCCAGGACTAAAGAAAAACCCACTGTAATTATTGCCCGTACTGTAAAAGGCAAAGGAGTAAGTTTTATGGAAGACCAGGTGAGTTGGCATGGGAAAGCTCCCAATAAAGAATTGACCGCAAAAGCTTTAAAAGAACTAGAGTAACAGTCTACGGGTCCCGCCCAGCAAACGTTGGCGGGCAGGCGCGGGTCCAAAGAATTTTAATGTATAGATGAATATTTAAGCAAGACTCGAAGACTCGGAGACGCGAGGACTCGAAGACTATTTTAGCAGGAGCATAAATGGAGAAGAAGGCGACCAGACATGGCTATTCTGAGGCTTTAATAGAAATGGGCGCAATAAATAACAATATTGTAGCACTCGACGCAGACTTAAGCTGCTCTACATCCAGCGAGCTTTTTAAAAATAAATTCCCTGCTCGGTTTTTTAATGTCGGGGTTGCGGAACAGAATCTATTAGGTGTAGCCGCCGGGCTAAGCCTCATGGGCAAGATACCTTTTGCCAGCACCTATTCAATTTTTGCTACCGGCCGGGCCTGGGAACAACTGCGTACGACTATCTGTTATAGTAACCTTAATGTTAAGATCGGAGTCTCTCACAGCGGGATTCTGACAGGCCCTGATGGTGCTAGTCATCAGGCTTTGGAAGATTTAACCTTGACCAGGGTACTGCCGAACCTAACTGTTTTTGTGCCTTGTGATTTTTTGGAAGCCAAAAAAGCCACGCTCGCTGCGGCTGAAATAAAAGGCCCGGTTTATATCAGATTAGGACGCGAACCGCTGCCTATCTTAACAACCAAGGAGACTCCTTTTATTCCCGGCCAGGGATTGTTGATGAAAGAAGGGAAAGACATTACTATTATTGCTTGTGGCAGTCTGGTTTTTGAATCTCTGGAGGCAGCCTTCCTGCTGGAAAAGGAAAATATCAACGCCCGGGTTATTAACATTCATACTCTAAAACCCCTGGATGAGAAAATTATTATTGCTGCGGCCAGGGAAACAGGAGCGATAGTAACGGCTGAGGAACACGAGATTTATGGCGGCCTGGGCAGTGCGGTCAGTGAAGTAGTAGTGAAAAATTGTCCAGTCCCTCTGGAAATGGTCGGCTTGGAAGATACCTTTGGGACTTCAGGCTCACCTGAAGAATTAATGCGTTTCTTCCACCTGAAAGATACAGACATTGTAACTGCGGTAAAAAAAGTTTTAGCCAGAAAAGGATAAAGATGCCCCACCGGGTTATTCTTATTATTTTGGACAGTGTTGGTATCGGTGAATTGCCAGACGCCAATCTTTACCAGGATCAGGGTTCTAATACCTTGGGCAACTTGGCTAAATCTCTAGGCGGGCTTAAACTGCCTGTTTTAGAGAGATTAGGCTTGGGAAAATTGGTAGAGTTGGGTCATAACGGGACAGATACTATCATCGGTTGTTATGGCAAAATGGCCGAAGCTTCTCCGGGGAAAGATACCACGACCGGCCACTGGGAATTAGCCGGAGTGATCTTGAATAAACCATTTCCTGTATATCCTCATGGTTTTCCCCCAGAAATTATTAAGGCCTTTGAAGAAATTATCGGCACTAAAATTATCGGCAATATCCCTGCCAGTGGCACAGAAATCATTAAACAGCTTGGCGCAGAACATCTCCGCACCGGATTCCCTATCGTCTATACTTCTGCGGACAGTGTTTTCCAGATAGCTTGCCATGAACAAAATTTTGGTTTACAGAAATTATATGAGATTTGCCAGCAGGCACGGGGAATACTGACCGGGGAGCATGCTGTAGGAAGAGTGATCGCCCGGCCTTTTAGCGGAGCAGACCGGACGGATTTCCAACGGACAGAAAATCGCAAAGATTATTCTTTGCCGCCTCCTGAGCTAACCTTGCTGGATCGGCTGAAAAAAGAAAACAGGTTTACTATAGGTATCGGAAAGATAGAAGATATCTTTGCTGGACAGGGTTTAACCGAGAGCATTCATACCCGGAATAACGCTGCTGGCCTGGAAGCCACGATAAAAATGATGCAGAGCACCTCCGGGAAAACCGGCCTGATCTTTGTTAATCTGGTAGATTTTGATATGATCTATGGCCATCGTAACGATGTCAGCGGCTATGCCCGGGCTTTGGTAGAAGCAGATACGGGGTTGGCTGATATAATGCGGCAGATGCTTGATGAAGATCTGCTGATCATAACTGCTGACCATGGGTGTGACCCGACTACTGCCAGCACTGACCATTCCCGGGAATATGTACCTTTACTGGTGTACGGGAAAAACTTAAAAAACAATATTAATCTCGGGGTGAGAGCTACATTCGCGGATGCCGGGCAAACTATTGCCGCTTATTGCCAATGCTCTCCATTATCCAACGGTACCAGTTTTTTACCGGAAATCACTTAAAATAGTCTTCGGGTCCCGCCCAGTAAACGTTGGCGGGCAGGCGTGGGTCCTCGAGTCTTCGGGCCTGGTATAATTATAAATTAAAATCAAGACGCGCTGACACGTGACTCGTTGACAGTTCTTGGAGTATACATGAATTGGTTGTTTTGGACCGCCATTATGTTCGCGGTTATATACGATATCCTGAATGGTTATAATGACGGTGGCGGTATCATCGGGACCCTGGTTTCAGCCCCGTTCCTGTCCCCTCTACGGATCGTCCTTTTAGTTTGTTTTTTTGAATTATGCGGTATGTTCATTATTTATTACATCGGCATGAATATTGCCCAGAGTATTACCAGCCTAAGCATATTTGCAGTTACTCCGGCGATCATAGTGGCGGCGCTCAGTGCCGCTGTTATCTGGGAAGGAGTGACTATCGCTATAGGGATCCCCACTTCGTCTGCCCACGCTCTGGTGGGAGGGTTGGCCGGAGCTATTATGGTGGCTTATGGATGGCAGGGAATTGCCCATGATAGTTTTGGAAAAATAATAATTATTTTACTAGCCACTCCGGTGGTCAGTGTTATATTAAGTTATTCATTGATGCACCTCGAATTATTTTGCTTGCGTTGGGCTACGCCGCAAATAAATGCTTCTTTGAGTAAACTGCAGATCTTTACCGTAGCCATGGTCAGTACATTACATGGAGCAATTGAGCCGCAAAAAACTATGGCCGTGATCGTCTTGATCCTGGTGGCTTTTGGTTACCAGCAGGATATGACCATCCCGCTGTGGGTAGTAGTAGTTTCTGTTTTTCTGATCACCCTGGGGATCATGGCCGGAGGCTGGCGCATAGCCAAAACATTTAATCGGAGACTTTTAAAGATCCGGCCGCTGGATTCAGTGACGGCACAACTTACCACCAGCATAGTGATTCTGGTTTCTGCCCTGTGGGGCGGGACTTTTTCTACCAGTCAGGTAATAGGTTCCAGCCTGGTGGGAGCAGGGGTAGCTAAACGGTTCAATCAGGTCAGCTGGCGGGTAGCCCGCCATATTCTAGTGGCCTGGTTAGTAACTATTCCGGCAGTGGGGCTGCTGGCTATAATTATCTGGAAATTATTGAGTCTATATATAATCACACCAAGAGGAGCATTATGGGTTTAAAAGAATTCTTTTTTCCAAAAGAGCGGAATTTCAACAAACTATTACTGGACCAGGCAGATAAAAGCTTGGATGGCATCATTGCCCTGGAAGAGTTTGTCACCAAGCCCAGCCAGGAAGCTGGCGATAAAGTCAAACGGCTGGAGCAGGATGCCGATGATTTGCGTCATATCCTGATCACAGAATTGAATAAGTCGTTTATCACTCCTTTTGACCGGGAGGATATTTTTGCGCTTTCCCGAACCGTAGACGATGTTGTGGATTATGCCAAGAGTACAGTGGGAGAAATGGCGCTGTTTAAAGTAGATTCTAACCCATCATTATTGAAAATGGTCAATATCCTGCGGCGGCAGGCAGAGGAAATATCCCGGGCTGTTTTTCACCTGCAGAGCAAGCCGTCCCTGGCGCTGGAACACGCCCAAAAAGCTAAGAAACTGGAAAACGAAATGGAGCGAACCTACCAGGAAGCGCTGGTAGAACTATTTAAAGAGAAGGATACGATTTATATCCTGAAAGTCCGGGAAATCTACCGACATCTGTCCAATGCCGCAGACCGGGCTGATGAAGCCGGCAACATAATCGGGGATATAGTGGTGAAACTCACATGATGCGCAATAAGATCGAGCAAGCCCTTAAAATGATCCAACTGAAGAAAAAGTTCCAGCCGGAGGTAGGCATCGTTCTGGGCTCAGGATTGGGTGTGCTGGCGGAAGAAGTGGAAAATAAAGTAGTCATCCCTTTCATGGAGATCCCGTATTTTGTTTCTTCTACGGTGGAAGGTCATGACGGGGTCCTGGTCTTAGGGACGCTAGCGGGCAAGGATGTAGTGATCATGCGCGGGCGCCTGCATTATTATGAAGGATACAGTAACGCCGAAATTACTTTCCCGGTACAGGTTATGAAAGCGCTGGGGATCAGTAAGCTTTTCCTGACTAATGCCAGCGGCGCTATCAACCATAGGTATCAGCCCGGCGATTTGGTGCTGATTAAAGATCATATTAATTTTATGAATATTAATCCCCTGCGGGCAGAACAGGGGGAGCCGACCAATTTCCTGAACCTTAACAGTGTCTATTCCCCGGAATTGAGAAAAACAGCTAAAGCCGAAGCCAGAAAGTTGAGCATTAATTTACAGGAAGGTATTTATGTTGCGGTAACCGGCCCGACTTATGAAACCCCGGCGGAAATCAGGATGTTTAAAAAGGTCGGGGCTGATATCATCGGTATGTCAACGGTACCTGAAGCTATTGTCGCCCAATCCCTGGGTTTAGAAATACTTGGACTGGCCTGTGTAACTAACAAGGCCGCCGGGATCGGGAAGATAAAACATAGCCATAGCACTACTCTGGAAATAGCGCAAAAAGTCAGTATTAAATTAAACAAACTGATCAAAGCAGTATTAAGGCAACTCTAATGAATGCCCTGGAAATTATTACTAGAAAGAGAGACGGCCGAAAATTATCCGCCGCTGAAATAAACTTTATGGTAGACGGCTATACGCAAGGCGCAATTCCTGATTATCAGTTAGCTTCGTTTTTAATGGCCGTGTATTTTCAGGGGTTGGATTTCCTGGAGACCGTGTCTTTGACCGCAGCTATGACCCACTCCGGGGAAGTCCTGCAAAATAAGGATTTAAAACAGAGGGTCATTGATAAGCATTCTACCGGAGGTGTAGGAGACGGTATTTCCCTGGTCTTGGCCCCTTTGGTTGCTGCTGCCGGTTTACCCATACTCATGATGAGCGGGCGCGGGTTAGGCCATACCGGAGGCACTTTAGATAAGCTGGAGAGTATCCCGGGATTCAGAACTGACCTGTCCAGCACCCGGGCGTTAAAACAGGTACAAAAAATTGGGCTGGCCATGATCGGACAAACGGCAGAGTTTGCGCCGGCAGATAAAAAGATATACGCTTTACGTGATGCCACGGGAACAGTGGAAAATAGCTCTCTTATCTGTGCCAGTATTTTAAGTAAAAAAATTGCCGCCGGAATTGATGGGTTGGTCCTGGATGTGAAATATGGCAATGGCGCTTTCATGCCTGATGTTGCGGCAGCCCGGAAACTGGCGAAAACACTGATCGCCGTAGGGAAAAGAAATAGCTTAAAGATAAAAGCACTCATCACTGATATGAACCAGCCATTAGGTAAAGCTATTGGCAACAGCCTGGAAATAGCGCAGGCCCTGGAAGTACTGCGGGGTAATGGACCGGCAGATTTTGTAAAATTGACGCTGCAGCTGGGGTCTGAGATGATGGTCTTGGGTAAACAAGCAAAAAATGCCGGAGTGGCTAAACAAAAACTGCAAAGGCTGCTACATAATGGGCAAGCCTTGAATAAATTTTATCAGCTGGTAAAGGCTCAGGGCGGCGACCTGGCGCGGCTTCCTGCGGCCAGGCACAAAATAGAAATTAAAGCACCTAAAAAAGGGTATATATATAATATGGATACTAAGGAAATTGGCTTAGTGGCAACCTTGCTGGGAGCGGGCCGGCAAAAAAAAGAAGACAGTATTGACTACAGCGCTGGTATTATACTGCACAAAAAATTAGGTGATCCGCTGTGTTCTAGCGAGCCTTTAGCTACATTCTATTATAATGGGGCAATACCTATTGGGGAGCTTAAAAAGAGATTTTTAAAGGCCGTTAATATCAGGACCATGAAGCCCAAAGAATATCCTTTAATATACCAAACATTAGTTTAGGAGGTAATTCCATGGCGGTATGCCAGATTCTTCCAGCTTGTATTTTCTTTAGGGAAAAAATGCAAAACATGCCCGGAACCACAGCATTTTTTAAAGTAAAATATTGCCAGGGAGAGAACACTAATTGCGCTCGATATATGGTGCTGGTAAGTTGTGGCCGGGAAAATGTGCCGGCGGACTTGTTTCCAAACCAGGTAGGGAGAGCCGCAAACATAATAGCCGCGCATAAAAAAGCAAAATAATTTGACAATTTTCAATAACCTGTAGGCAATGCTGCACGAAAACAGAAATAAAAGGATTAACCACATGGATAATACTGAAAAGGATAAATTGGAAGAATCTTTGCGCCTTTTGCAGGCTGAAATGAAAGCTATCTTCCAGGGATTTCATGATATATTATTCAAGGTGGATGGAGACGGGATCATTCTTGATTGCCAGGCTGGGGATGAGACCTTACTTTACATTCCGGCGAAAGAATTTTTAGGCAAAAAGATGCCAGAGGTACTACCACCTGCTGCCGGGAAACTTTTTGCAGAGGCCATACAACAGGTGAAGAAAACCAATGAAAAAGCTGCGGTCAGCTATTGGCTGCCTATTGCCGGAAATAACCGCCATTTTGAAGCCCGGCTCGTACCTTTCCAAGATAACCAAATGATTATTGTAGTTAGAGATACTACTGATCAGACCTTAGCCGCAGAATCATTGAAAGAAAGCAAAGAATACTTGAATAAGATCATTAACGCCGTAGCTGATCCTGTTTTTGTTAAAGACCGTTATCATAAATGGGTTTTGCTTAATAAAGCTTACTGTGAATTTATGGGATATAGGGAAGAAGAACTGTTGGGAAAATCTGATTTTGATTATTTCCCCAAGGAGCAGGCAGAGGTGTTTTGGGCCCGGGACGAAATAGTATTTAATGATGTCAAAGAAGACGCTAATGAGGAGCAATTTACTGACGCCCAGAATATTGTCCATACTATTTTAACTAAAAAAACGCGGTATCTGGATAAACATGGGGAAAAGTTTATTGTCGGTATTATCCAGGATATCACGCAACATAAAATTACCGAAGAGAGCCTGTTGGAAAGTTACCGGAAATTGCAGCGCACCTTGGAAGGCACCGCTAATGCCCTGGCCACCGCGCTGGAAAAAAGAGATCCCTATACCGCCGGCCATGAAAAAAGAGTAGCCAAGCTGGCGTGCGCTATTGCCGAAGCTATGGGATTGCCAAAAGATGTTATCGCCGGGCTCCGGATAACTGCCTTTTTGCACGATATCGGCAAGATCGTAGTGCCGGCGGAGATCCTATCCAAGCCCAGCCGTTTAAATGAGTTTGAATATAGTATCGTGAAAACCCATGCTGAGGTCGGATATGAGATCTTAAAGGAGCTGGAATTTCCCTGGCCGGTAGCCCAGGTGATATTGCAGCATCATGAGCGTTTGAACGGTACCGGCTATCCCAATGGCCTGACCGGAGAAAGTATTATCCGGGAAGCCAGGATAATGGCCGTAGCCGACGTTATAGAAGCTATGTGTTCGCATCGTCCTTACCGTCCGGCGCTGGGTGTCCAAAAAGCCCTGGCAGAACTTACCCAGAATAAAGGCATACTGTACGATACAGCAGTGGTAGAGGCTTGTATAGAAGTGTTTAATAAACACAATTTCAAATTTGATTAAAGATGGTTATTAATAATGAGAAATAAATTTTATAAATTACTCCGCGTAGCTGTTGGCTGGACTTTTGTTATATTAGGGATCCTGGGATTGTTTTTGCCGGTTTTGCAAGGGGTTCTGTTCTTGATTGTGGGCCTTTTTTTGCTGGCCAAAGATAATCTCTGGGCTAAAAACCTGTTCGCAAAATTAAAAGGACGGTATCCAGAATCTTTTATGCGTTTTACACATTTCCAGAAGAAGATAGAAAGATATTTGCAAAACACGAGCATCAGGCGACTTCTTTTTTCTCCTGCTTTTTTGTCCCTGGCAGGGTTATGCTTCTTTTG
>CAZFDO010000053.1:0-9206 GCA_964517965.1 uncultured Clostridia bacterium | reverse complement strand
TTTCAGTAGAGCTTTTATCCCAGGTTTTGTTGAGTCCTAAAGAATCTATCCGGTAGGAAGCCTCGGCACTGAACTTTTCCTGCCCAATACCGATGTACGGAGTAAATACAAGCAACTCTTTCTGCACAATGGCTTTTACCCCCAGGTTATGGGCTTTGATCGTAGCCTGGGCATCATCGCTGTCTTTGCCGTATTTGATCTCTGCAACTTTATTGTACGTAAAGCTGACGCTGACTCCCGGGGTAGTCAGGCTGTCATTCAGCAGGCCGACCCTCAGTTCGCCACCAGTCACTCCTACCAAGCTTTCACCCCCGTATGAGAGAACTCCATAGCGGGCTCCTACGGCTAGCGAGCCGATACCGCTCACTCCAGGCAGGCCAATGCCGCCAAATAAACCAAGACGGGCAGCCGCATAAACAGTCGGTAGATAAGCAGTCTTGGATTCGCTGGTATTAATATCCTTATAGTCAACCTTATAAGCAGCTACTCCGGCGCCTATGGTAAAATTTGGCAATCCCGGCAGAGGTTCTCCACCGGTTAACCCGGTCGAAACCACGCCGTTTAAGGGCTTATTGACCATATCCAGTAAATCCAGTATCCCCTGTTCTGTCGGTGCCGCTAAAACAGTCTGCGCCATTAACAGCAATAATGATCCTGTTAAACATAATAACTTTTTCATCTATTCCCCCTTTTTTAGATAAGGATGCACACAGATTATTTCGGATTCAGACGGATAGCATCTGTTTGCATCCGGTTTCCAATCCGTTTGCATCGTGTTATTAATGAAACATTCTGCCTTTTTCATCCGGCGTAACCATTGGTTTGATGGCGCCGAATTTTTGCTCATACTTTTTAATATTCTCGGTGAGTGCTTCCAGAAAACGCTGGATATGAGCCGGAGACGAAATAATCCTGGCTCTCACCTTGGCTTTAGGTTGCTGTGGCTGGACAAAAATGAAATCCAGGACAAACTCGGTTTCATTATGGGTGATCATAGCCAGATTGCTATAGGCCCCCTGGGCAGTTTGATCATCCAGTTCTACTTGCAACTGATTTTCCAGCGGTTTTTTTTCTTCGTTCATTTTATTATACCCTCCCTAGAGTAAAAAATCAAATCTAATTTGTTCTTTTTAGACATTCCTTGAATTCTGCTACAGACAACATAGTTTTACCCAACTTTTGAGATAAAAGGGTAATAGGCGGCGGAACCAGCTGGCATTCCTTTAGTTTTTCAACCTGGGAAAACACTTCCCGGGTGAAGCCATCCAGGACGATGCGCCCTCCTTCCAGCACGATCACCCGCTGGGCATATTCCGCGGCGATCCACATGCAATGGGTCACCATTATGATAGTATGTCCGGCAGCGTTCAGGGTTTTGATCAATTCCATGAGCTGGCGTAATTCCCGGTAATCCAACCCGGTAGTCGGTTCATCAAACACCAGGATATCCGGCCGGTTGGCCAACACTGCCGCTACTGCTACTTGCTGCCGCTGACCTTTGGTTAAAGTAAAGGGGTCTTGAGCCTCCAATCCGGTCAATCCTACAGCCGCCAAAGTTTCCCGGGTTCTCTGCTGCACTTCAGCCTCACTTACTTTGGCAAATCGCGGGCCAAAAGCCACATCGTCATAAACAGTTTCCATGATTATTTGATGATCCGGATTCTGGAATACATATCCCACTTCACTGCTGAAAGATGTGGGATGATGTTCTTTCGTGTTCCGGCTGTTAATCCGCACTGTTCCCCGCCCTGGCAGTAATAATCCATTCAAGTGTTTGGCCAGAGTGGTTTTGCCGCTGCCATTTTGTCCCAGGATAGCGACAAATTCACCGCGCTTGACAGACAGATCCAGGTCTTTTAAAGCCGGCTCTTTACCATAACTAAAGCTAACTTTCTCCAGCTCCACGGCAATCGGGCCATATTCCCGCCGGTCATTTTGTACCAGGTGTGCGCATTTTTTTTCATCCCAATTATGATGCTGCTTTTTTATATATTCCAGTCCTTCTTCAATGGTGAGCGGCCGCTCTTCTTCTCTTACTTCACTAAAAGCTTCGCTTACCTGTAAGGGTTTGATACCAGACTGCTCCAGAGCCAGATTCCGGCGCAACACTTCCCTGGCTGGACCGTATGTAAGGACCTGTCCTTTATTCAAGATCATTACCTGTTCGCAGATAAGCATTTCTTCGGTTTCGTGTTCCACCAGCAATAAAGTGATTTTCTTTCTTTTCTGTAAACCTTGGATCAGGGATAATATCTCCCTTTTGCCGACCGGGTCTAAATCCGTGGTAGGTTCGTCCAAATATAAGACCTCCGGTTCCATGGATAATATTGAAGCTATGGCTAAACGCTGCTTCTCGCCACCGGACAGATGCGCTGGTTCCTTTTTCCCCTGACCCTGCAAACCGACCAGGCCCAGGTAATCATTGACCCTTTGTTTTATGGTGTTTTCCGGCAGACATAAATTCTCCGGCCCAAAAGCTACTTCCAGTTCCACGCTGGTAGTAAATAATTGCGTTTCAAAATCCTGGAACACCACCCCAACGGTTGCGGATAACTCACGCGGTTCGTGTTTAGCAGTGTCTTTTCCAGCTACCATAACCTGGCCGGATAAAGTACCAGGTACAAAATGAGGAATTATACCGTTCAACAATAAACCCAGCGTTGACTTGCCGGCTCCGGTCGGTCCCATAATGCCAATAATCTCGCCTGGTTCTACCTTGAAGCCGATTTTTTTTAAGGCTGGTTCAGGCGCTTTGCGGTAAGCAAATGAGACTTGCTCAAATTTGATTATTTCCTGCTCTTTTTTAGCGAGCTGCTGGTTCATGGTGTAGTGCCCACCGGGAACATGATCCTGAATATTTCAAATTCTTCTTCTGGATACAATTTCATCGTATAGGCCTTCGCCGGTAAGGGTAAATTTTTAGTGATATTATAGGACCTTTTGTCACTGATCTGGACATAGGTACTGCCTTGCTCATCCGTGATTATGTCTTCTCCCTGATAGGGCAGAGAAACAGGCTGGCCTTCCAAAGTAACCTTTATCCTGCCTCTTTGGGCCAGGATGCTGACATTAGGCGAATAGAACCGGAATGCAATAAAGGATTCACCAGCGCTGCTATCATAGAAATAGCTGTTTTGCCTGGCAGTCCATTCCCCCTGCAGATAGGTCACTCCGGCGACTGGAACATTTCCAGACAGCTCAAATTCAAAGGGAACATAGGCATGCATATCAGCGCTGTTACCGATCTTGCCCTTTTCCGCCCCGCACAGGATATCTGCTTCCAGGGAAGCTACGGCAATATGTTCCTGTTGGTCCTGGGTGGCTATATCCCTGGCCACTTGGAGAAGATCGATCGGTTCGATATACTTTTCCTGGATAAATCCCCGGGCATCAACCCGTACCAGGTCATAGCGATTCAAGCCAGCCCAGATCAAATGATCGCTATCTACGACCACCGTGAATTTTATCTGTTTGGCAGCTATAGTGGTGCGCAGTTTTTTCAGGGAGAAAGATTCTCTTTCCGCCGGAACATGAATGCCCACCACTTCCACACTACGCCGGTTATACTGGCTATACCAGTTATTCAAGGTTGGGATCAGCTGGTTTTCTTCATCGTTATTAAAATCAAAAAAGGCGATCAGTATCTTCTTTCCTTGCAGGTCAGCCCAGGAAAATGTACTCGTATTCACAAATATAGCCTGGCTAAGGACCGGCAAACCGCCGGGAGTCTTGGGCAACGGCTCAACCGCTTGCGTACCTGGCGGCCCAACATCAACCGCGGAAAGACAACCGGCAAAAAACAGCATGAAAATAATAAGTAATTTTTTCATTTTAGCGGATTCCAGTTAATTATTTATTATGAAAGTATTGGAGAATAGCTTTGGCGATCCGGGCACTGGCTTGGCCATCGCCATATGGATTGACGGCATTAGCCATTTTCTGGTAGGCCAGCGAATTAGAGAGCAGCCTGGATATTTCGCGGAATATGGTATCGGTTTTCGTCCCTATTATTCTCACGGTACCGGCTTTCACTGCTTCCGGCCTTTCAGTAACTTTACGCAATACCAGCACCGGCTTACCTAAAGAAGGAGCCTCTTCCTGTAATCCGCCGGAATCAGTCACCACCAGATAAGATTTTCGCATAATTTGCACAAAATCAAGATAATCCAGCGGTTCACAAAGAATGACATTCTGACGGTCGCCCAAAGAAGAGTAGACAATATTTTTTACCTGGGGATTAAGATGTACCGGGTAGACTATTTGCACTTCCGGATACTTAGCGGCAATTTTAGCCAGCGCCGCGCAGATATCTTTTAATGGAGCCCCCCAGTTCTCCCGCCGGTGGGCAGTGACCAGGATGATCTTTTTACTGGTATCAATCGCCTGCAGTTGTTTGTTCTTGGCCTGATACGGCGCTTTTAGGGCCATGAATAGCGCGTCGATCACCGTGTTCCCGGTGATATAGATATTCTTTCCAGAGACCCCTTCCTGTTTCAGGTTCCGGGCGCTTAAGGGCGTGGGCACAAAATAAAGATCAGTCAGCACATCAGCGATACGGCGGTTTATTTCTTCCGGAAAAGGATTGAACTTATCAAAAGAACGTAAGCCTGCTTCGACATGCCCCACCGGTATTTTTTCATAAAAAGCAGCCAGCGCCGCCACTAGTGTGGTCGTTGTATCTCCATGGACCAGCACCAGATCAGGTTTTTCCCGTTTATAGATCTCTTCCAGCTTCAGTAACCCATTGGTCGTGATCTGATACAAGCTTTGGGCATTTTGCATAATATTTAGATCATAATCTACCTTGATGTTAAAAAGTTCCAGAACCTGATCCAGCATGTGTCTGTGTTGAGCTGTCACACATACTTTTACTACGAACTTCGAGCTATGAGCTGCGAGCTGCTTTACTACCGGAACCATCTTGATCGCTTCCGGCCTGGTTCCGAAAACAGCTATGACTTTAATCAATGAGGCACCCCTTTATAAATAGTCAGCAGGATGGCGAAAATACCCAGGATGCCGCTTAACACATAACTAAGCAGTACCACTTCCCGCTGGGTCCATCCTTTGCTCAGGAGCCGGTGATGCAAATGCTGCCGGTCAGAAGTGAAGAGCGGAACCTTATTACGCCAGCGGCGCCAAACGGTTATGGTGATATCTATGAGTGGCAATCCCAGCGCCAGCATGGGAATAAATAAAGCAATAACTGCCGTGGTCTTTAAAGTACCGACAGTCGTGATAACGGCCAGCATATAGCCCAGAAACATACTGCCAGTATCACCCATAAAGATCTTGGCCGGGAAAAAATTGAAGCGTAGGAAACCGATACAGGAGCCAGCCAGGGCCGCCGAAAGGATAGCGGCAAGTTTCAAGTTCTGCATAACCAGAATTTTTTGGGTGTCCCACATAAGTATTGATATCGCCAGGAAGGTGAATGATGAAATAGCAACAATACCGCAAGCTAATCCATCCATCCCATCACTGAAATTAACACTGTTGATAAACAACAAAAACCAGGATACGGTCACGAGTTGAGTGAGCAGAATAGATTTAAAATTTAGAAAATCCAAAAAAGGAACCGCAAACCCGCTGATCTTGACTCCATAGTTGACCAAAACTAAAACAACGACTATCTGGCCGAACAGTTTGGCAATAGCCGGTAAGCCGTACTTGTCATCAATAGTACCAATGATTATCAGGATAGCACCCCCCACCAGGATGCCGACTATTTGGGAGTTCATAGAGAATTTTGAGGTAGAAAAATGGGCCAGGTGCTTAAAATAAGGGAAAATAAGCCAGCATAAGAGTACGGCGGCATTGAAAGCAATAAATATTCCCAAACCGCCCCAGCGAGGTATTGGTTTTTTATGTATTTTTCTCTGCTCTGGTTGGTCCATTACCTTAAACCTGGTCGCCAGCTTGATAACATAAGGCGTTACCAGCAGGCTTACCACCAGGGAAAGAAAAAATACCGCATAAATAATGGAACCCATTTTCCAGGCCACGATTATCCTTTCAGCGTACAGCGTACAGGTAACAGCGTGCAGAAAACAAAAACTATCCTAGTCTCTCTGCATAAATAGGAAACTTAAGGCACAGTTTCTTCACTTCAGCTTTGATCTGGGCCAAGGCCGTATCATTATCATGGGCAAATAGCGCCTGGTTTATCCATTTGGCTATTTGGATCATTTCTTTTTCTTGCATCCCCCTGGCCGTGACAGACGGCGTACCCACCCTGATACCGCTGGCAATAAATGGTTTTTCCGGATCATAAGGAATAGTGTTTTTATTGACGGTAATACCGGCTTTATCTAAAGCTTCCTGGCCGATCTTGCCGGTAGTTTTTTTGGAACGCAGGTCGACCAGCATGAGGTGATTGTCGGTCCCGCCGCTGACGATCCTGAATCCTTCATTTTGCAGGGCCTGCGCCAGTTCCTTAGCATTGGCCACGATCTGTTTCTGATAGGTTTTAAAACCATCGCCCAGGGCTTCTTTGAAGGCGACGGCTTTAGCCGCGATGACATGCATCAATGGGCCACCCTGAATTCCCGGGAAAACTATCCGGTCCAGGTCCTTGGCAAATTTTTCTTTGCACATGACCATACCGCCACGCGGCCCGCGCAGTGTTTTATGAGTAGTCGTAGTGACAAAATCAGCATCAGGAACAGGTGACGGATGCAGGCCGGCAGCTACCAGTCCGGCAATATGGGCAATATCAGCCATATGGTAAGCACCTACTTCATCAGCGATCTCTTTTACTTTTTTGAAATCAATGGTCCGGGAATAAGCGCTGGCGCCAGTAATAATTATTTTTGGTTTATGATCCAGGGCCAGTTTCCTCATCTGGTCATAATCTATGGTTTCAGTATCCGTGGTGACCCCGTAGGGCACGATCTTATAGAATTTACCGCTGAAATTAAGGGGATGGCCATGTGACAGATGTCCGCCGCAAGACAGATCCATACCCATGATCGTGTCGCCGAAGTTAAGGACAGTAAGATAGACGGCTAGATTCGCTGAGGTACCACAATGCGGTTGGACATTCACATGTTCGCAGCCAAAAAGCTGTTTAGCTCTTTCCTGGGCCAGCTTTTCCGCCACATCTACATAGTCACAGCCGCCATAATACCGCTTGCCAGGATAGCCTTCTGCATACTTATTGGTCATTACCCCGCCCTGCGCTTCCAGGACAGCTTCGCTGACAATGTTTTCGCTGGGTATGAGCTCAAGGGTATAAGCCTCCCGCTCAGTTTCTTTTAGTATAGCGTCATAAAGCTCTGGATCGATTTTTTTGACATAGGACATGATTAACTCCTTTGCTCCTGTAGTTTTATTATTAGCGTAAGCAGATAACCTTGTATTTCTTTTTTGCAGGCGCGATATTCATCATCGGTCAGGCCGATGGGATCCTCTATATCTCCTGATCCTGCTCCGGCAAACTGCTTTAACAGAAAAACCTTGTCCGCTGCTGCCGGAACATCAGCGACTATCCTCTCCCGATGATAGTTTTCCATCACCAGGACCAGATCAGCGCGTGATAGATCTTTGAGGCTTAACGGGCTGGAAACATGAGTATCCAGGTTACTTTGTTCGTCATCCATTAATTTTAATATAATATCAGGGACCTTTAGCATTCTTGACCCAGCCAGGCCACGGGACCAGACTTTTATACCTTTAAGCCCGGCAGACTTCATCATCTTTTTCAGCATGGCTTCGGCCATAGCGCTGCGGCAGACATTACCTGTACATACAAACAGTATATTTTTATACATCTCTTATAGCCTTGGCTATCTCTTGCCGGCTAATACACCCTTCTCGTAGAATTTTCACCAATCGCCCGGTCATATCAACTATGGTTGATTCTACAGACAATGGGCAGTTCCCGCTATCCAAGACCAGGGCTACAGCCTGGATTATGCTCAACGGTATATTTTTTACTGCCTTGGCGCTCTTTTGTCCGCTAATATTCACGCTGGTCGTAGCCAGAGGGCCTGTTTTCTTTAATAAAGCTAAGGCCACCTCATGTTCCGGCATTCTTACGCCAATTGTTTTCCCGTATTTAGTGGCTAAAACCAGAGTCAGCGGCCCGGGCCAATATTTTTTGATCAGTTTTTTTGTTTCCGGGGTAATAACTACTTTCAAACCCTGCAGTTGGCGCTGATCTGCTATCAGTACCGGTAAAGGCTTACTGCTGTCCCTTTTCTTAAGGCGATAAATACTTTGTTGGCTTTCAAGGTTATCCGCCCGGCAGCCTACCCCATATACGGTGTCAGTGGGAAATATCACAATTCCGCCTTTTCTGACGACAGCTGCGGCTTTGTTTATCAATAATTGACTTATGCTGGCAGGATTGATTTTTAAAATAACCATGAGTATTCGCCTTAAGATAGGACTTAGGACTTAGGACTTAGGACTTAGGACTTAGGATTTAAGATTTATGTCCTATGTCCTATGTCTTATTTACGTCCTATAACTAGCATTGATATCGATATACCCGTGGGTAAAATCGCAGGTATATACCACCGCCGCGGCACAGCCTTGTTTCAGGTTAATAATTATCTTCAATTCCTTACCCTGTAATAATTGCTTGGCTTGGGCCTCAGAAAATCCAGGATCAACCCCGTTCCGGCACATGTTGATCTTCCTGCTGCCGGCAGCAATGGCAATATCAATAGAATCAGGGTTAATATTCTCGCCGCTGTATCCGATGGCGGCGATGATCCTGCCCCAATTAGGGTCATTGCCAAAGACCGCAGTTTTGACCAGGCTGGATTTAGCTACCGCCATAGCTACATTCTTGGCTGCGGCAAAATCCCTGGCCCCGCTGACCATCACTTCGACTAGCTTAGTCGCGCCTTCCCCATCCCGGGCGATCATTTTAGTCAAACCCTGGCATACCTGCAGCAGTTTTTGGGAAAAAACCAGGCTATCCCGGGTTTTACCCTTAAGGCTTTTGTTTCCGGCCTGGCCGCTGGCCATTACCAGGACCATATCATTAGTGCTGGTATCGCCATCCACAGTCAGCATATTAAAAGATTGTTCTACACTATTTTTTAATGCCGTTTGCAGCACATCTTTGCCCACCGCGGCATCGGTCATGATAAAAACCAGCATTGTTGCCATGTTGGGATGGATCATTCCAGACCCTTTGGCTACACCGGTGATCATGGCTTTTTTCCCGCCAACCCTAAAGTTGACAGAGACGA
>CAZFDO010000052.1:0-9396 GCA_964517965.1 uncultured Clostridia bacterium | reverse complement strand
AAAAAGATAAAATACTATTCAAAGCTTCTTTTGCCCTTGGAGATTTGTGATGAAAGACAAAATAGCCTTAGGCCTTTTAGTAATACTACTTTTGCTCAACGCCGTTTATTTTATTAGCAATCTTTCAGAGGCGCCGGCAGAGATTAAAAAGGCCCAGGTTTTGGTAGGTGAAGGGGATAAATACCTGGCGCAAAACCAGTGGCAGAAAGCTGCTGACGCTTATGTTAAAGCGGAAAGATTATTCCGGGATAAAGGAAAAATCAGCAATGCTGATGACCTTGCATATATCCTAAAGCAGCTCGAAATTATTAAGATCCTTAATCTTAAGAAACGAGAACCATCCCGCGCCAGGAAAGCTCCGCAAAGAAGACCGATAACCGTCAAACCCTTGCCAGAGCCAAGCCAAAAAGCGGCAGCCCTAAAAAAAGTCATTAATGCCCGCGTTGTCAATATTGACGCTTACTTCAATTTAGGCAATACTTATTATTCACTGGGCCGGTACTCAGAAGCTGAAGAGGCCTATAAAAAGGTTTTGACGGTTCAACCGAATGATTTTCAGGCCTATAACGGCATAGGTAATTGCCATAATGCGCTGGGAGAATATGCCCAGGCGATTGACGCTTATAAAAGATCGATTGCTCTCAATTCGAAAAATTTTAATGCCTATAATAATATGGGCAATACCTGCCGCAACATGAATGATAATGAACAAGCCCTGGCCGCTTACAAAAAAGCCATGGAGTTAAAGCCAAACAGCGCAGATGTTTACTATAATCTTGGGGTTACCCATAACCTTTTAGGGCAAAAGGAGCAAGCTAAAAAGATGCTATCTAAGGCTCAAAAAATGTATCAACAGCAAAGCAATAATAATGGGGTGCAGCGAGCGGAAAGAGCCTTGAATAATCTATAATTTATTTATGGAGGGTTCTAATGTGGCAGACTGATATCAACTATCTTTTAGTATTATTGTCGGCGATCGTCGCGATGATTGTAGGGGCAATCTGGTATTCGCCGCTTCTATTCGGCAATGAGTGGGCTAAATTTTCTGGCTTTTCTTTGGAGGAATCTGATAAAACCAGGCAAAAAGGCAGCGAAAAACTATATATCTTCCATTTTCTGGCTACGTTACTTATGAGTTATATCCTGGCTCAACTAGTAGGCTTTATGCATGCGACTTCTTTCAGCGATGGCGCCAAAATCGGTTTTTGGCTATGGCTTGGGATAGTCGTCCCAGTATTATTAAGCAGTGTTTTATGGGGACGCAAATCAATCGTGGTGTATCTTATTGAAATTGGCCAATATCTAGTCTCCCTGGTGCTAATGGGAGGAATTTTTGGCAACTGGTCTTAAATTAAACTATTTCCCCAGCACTAATTTCTGATCAATCAATAGAAGGGTGTATGAAAAAATTTGGCGTGATAGGGTTAATAGCAGGATTATTATTAGTGGGAGGGCTGGCCCTGGCTGCAGAATCCAGCGATGTCGAAGGATGGGAGCCGGTGTCTGCCGGTCCGGTAAACGGATGGATAGCTCCGGTGTGCGACACAGGAGAGCTTTTTATTCAGCCATTCTGGTTTATAAATAATATCCGCGGGTCATATGATAGCAACGGCAGTTACACGGCATTGCCTGATGATGACAAGGCTACTGCCAGCCAGTTGTATCTTTATATGCAATATGGTGTTACAGATAAGCTAAGTCTAGCCGGTCAATTATTATATATAAAGAATTTTACCCGTCAAACTGGCATAGAAGCAGATTCTGCGGGTTTGGGAGATAGTAATCTCTATGCTCTTTATTGTTTGCAAGAAGAAGAAAAAAACAAACCAAGTGTGACCTTATTAGCCCAACTGAAAATACCGACCGGCAAGTTTGAAACCGCCAACCCGGATAGTTTAGGCACGGATATGATGGGCACAGGGTCTTATGATCCCGGACTAGGAATTATTTTAACTAAAAATTTGCAGCCTATGATATTATATGCGAATCTTATTTGTACTGTTCCGCTTAAAGCTACCGTGGATCAGGTCAGCACAAAATATGGAGCTTATTGGAATTATGATGCTGGGATGGAAATTTTTATAGGTCATGGTTTTAATATATTATTGGAAGGTAACGGCTTTGCCCAGGGCAAGACCGAAGTAGAGGGGGCAGCAGCAGAAGATACAAATATTTCGTATATGATTTTTGGCCCGGGAATTGGCTGGTCTAATGACCAGGTTCAAGCCTTGATCGCCTTACAAACTACAACCAGCGGCAAAAACACTGATGCGGCAAATTCCTGGGTATTTACTTTCATCTATAACTTTTAACAGGAGTTGAGCTCCACAACATTTCGAAAAGAACTCCCATTTCCAGCAAAGATTATTGAAAACTTGACAATGATCTCATCAGGTGATAATATGTTTACCATGAAAAAGGTATGGTCAGTCATACTGCTACTGCAGTTCATAATTCTTCTTTTTGTTGTCTTTCCCCATCACCATGACTATGCGGATAGTCATCATGATTGTGCTGTCTGTATCGCATCGGGCACACTGCATGCTGTCACGCTTCCCGATTCAATCCCGCAAGGCATCCAATTAACCGCGTTATGGATCATCGCTGTTTTGTCTGTACTGGTCATAAAGCAAAAAAATCATCTCTTTTCCGGCCGCAGTCCTCCTTACCTGTAATTTCTCTTCTCAACAAAAATCAATACCTTTTTAGTTCCCACATATCATTAGATGATATGCATATCTCTATTTAGGAGTGGATTATGCGTAAATTGCTAATCATATTATCGCTTTTTATATCTTCCATTGTATTTGCCCAGGAGGTCATGGAATCACCGGCTAAGCCATCGGGAATGAGAGGAACTGCCAGCGATCTGCCGGATATCAGCGTAGTCGGAGACATAATTGGGAAAGCGACAAACAATGCACTTGGCCCTGATAAGGATAGAATAAACCTGCGCGGAACCGAACTTGCTCTGCAGGGGTATATATATCCCCAGATAAAAGCAAACGTGATCATCGCCTTCCATAAGCATGAAGGCAGCATAGAAGCCGATGTGGAAGAGGCCTATGTAAACTTTACCAAAGTAGCAGGAGCTTTGAGTTCAAAAGCAGGAAAAATGTTGGTGGATTTCGGAAAAGTAAATAATATTCATCCGCATCATTTACCGTTTGTGGAACAACCCTCGGCAATACAGAACTTCTTTGGCGCGCACGGGCTTTCCATGGAAGGCGCATCGTTAGGCTATCTTTTGCCTTTACCGTTTTTTGCCCAGATAGAAGCTGGCTGGGGACATGCGCCGCAAGGGCACTCTCATGCCAGTGGCGAAGTTGAAACTGCTGAGGTTAGCGATGTAAACGGTGATACTGTAACTGTTGCCAAATATGAGGAACATGAGCATACTGCTTTTTCGCTGGCCGACAAGATCGGCACCGGACGTCTTTGGCTGTCTTTCCCGTTATCTAACCAAAGCGAGCTGGAAACTGGTTTTAGCGGGGCAATCGCCAAAGGAGCGCATTTTGAGGAACATCAGGATGATGTCCGGGTCTATGGCCTGGATGTCACTTTTAAGCTTTGGCCCTCTTCCTTTAACCGTTTTATCTTTCAGAATGAAGCGCTCTATTTGATCAGGAAAGTGCCTATCGGGGATATAAAAAGACTGGGTCTTTACAGTTATCTCGGTTATAAATTCAACCAGTATTGGTCGGCAGGTCTGCTTTACGATTATGCTGAGGATGCCTGGCCTCATGTCGATGAGGCAGGTAACGCTAGCGTAAAGGTATCCTCAACCGCCAAAGCAGGTTCTTTTGTGCTTACCAGGCATTTGACGGAAACTACCTATGTCAGGGGACAATACAGATATAACTTGGAACCGGAAGAGAACTATGAGGCCTTTGTGCAATTATGCTTTGGTATTGGACCTCACAGCCATCCGCTTGAATAACAAAAGCTAATACACTTTTTGAAAGGAGATCAAGCAATGTACCTGCTTAAACTATTATTCGTTTTGCTCGTAGCGCCGCTTTTTGCGCTACAGGTTTGTTTCGCAGCACAAGATCAGTTACAACTGGTGACTACCACCACTGATCTGGCTGATATCGCCAGAATTATCGGAGGAGACAAGGTACGGGTAGTAAGTCTGTCACGTGGCGACCAGATGGGCTGCCATTCTGTTGAACCGCGGCCAAGCATGGTTGTGAACTTAAGCAGAGCCGATATTTTGATAAAAATAGGGCTGGATTACGATTCTTGGGCAGACGCTCTGGTTGATTCTTCGCGCAATGCAAAAATTGCTTTTGGTGCGCCGGGATATGTTGATACTTCGGTAGGCATAGTCCGGCTTGAAGTGCCTCGTGGTAAAGTCGATGCCAGTATGGGGCATGTGCATTTGTACGGGAACCCGCATTACTGGCTGGATCCGGAAAACGGCCGTATCATCGCGGAAAACATCTGTGCTGGACTTGCCCGTATTGCACCTGCTCACGGAGATTATTTTCTACAGAACAAAGAAGCATTTGTAAAACTATTGGCTATTAAAATACAGGAATGGAAAACGAAGCTCATGCCGTACAAGAATAAGAAAATAGTTTCGTACCATAAATCCTGGGAGTATTTTGCCAGATCGTTCGGATTTGAAATAATTGCCGCTATTGAGCCAAAGCCCGGGATACCGCCTTCGCCGGCGCATCTCAAAGAACTTATTGCCAAACTGAAAAAAGAGAAGAACCTCATGATCTTGCATGAGAATGTGTATCCTGTCACCACCTCCCGGATGATCGAGCGTGAAACAGAGGCAAAACTAATAGTTCTTCCCGTTTCAGTTGGGGGAATAAAAGGAGCGGCTAAAGACTACAGCGGGCTTTTTGATCATATCGTAGAGAAAATAGTAGAGGAATGAATATGCGCAAAGATATTATCCGATTTGATAAAGTAAGACTTGGGTATGGCAGGAAAGCGGTGCTTTCCGGTCTAAGTTTTGGCGTTGACAAAAACGACTTTATCGGGATAATAGGCGCCAATGGATCGGGGAAAACCACCATACTCAAAGGGATGCTGGGCCTTTTAAAGCCACTGTCGGGCCGGATCGAGAGAAGAAGTGGATTAAAATTTGGCTATGTGCCACAGCAAAGCGCCATTGACGATATCTTCCCGCTCACAGCCTTTGACATAGTGATCATGGGGCTTTATCCTAAGTTGCCTTTCTTTAAAAGGCCCGGTGCCCGGCAGCGCATGCAGGCGCTGCAAGCTCTATCAACAGCCGGGCTGAACGATCAGGCGTTTACTTTGTACCGGGACCTCTCAGGTGGGCTGAAACAACGGGTGCTTATTGCCCGCGCGATTGTCTCTAATCCTGATGTGTTGGTGCTTGACGAGCCTACTAATAATCTTGATATCGCCAGTGAAAAGTCAGTAATGGATAACATAAAGAATTTGCACAGTGAACGCTGTGAACGTGGCCTGGCGATTATCATGGTAAGTCATTTGCTAAATATTGTCGTGAATTACGTTAATAAAATTGCCTTTTTGGATTCAGCCGCGTTTACTGTTCTGCCGCTTGAGGAAGCGCTCACGCAGGAAAGTTTGTGGCAAACGTATCATTCCAATTTAAGCATCAATGAGGTAAAAGGCAGAAAAATAGTGTTGGCAGAGTAATCTGCAGAAGCAGGATATCGTTATGAATGAAATGTTTAAGATCGCATTTATGTATAAAGCCTTGTTGATCAGTGCTGTTATTGGCGCGTTGTTTTCCTATATCGGCGTTTACATTGTTTTAAGAAGAACTGTTTTTGTCGGAATGGCATTATCGCAGTTGGCTGCCTGCGGATTTGCTTTTGGTTTAATGATAGGTATTGCTCCGCTCGTATGGTCGCTTTTATTTACCCTGGCCGGAGTAATGCTCTTTTCCCTGCAGCTAAGCGAAAGAAAGATCACTAGGGAGTCGATAATCGGTTTTACGTATGCCTTTGCCGCCTCGCTGGCTGTTATTTTCATCGCCAAAGCGGAACACGGCGCAGCTAATATTCTCGAGGTTCTCTCGGGTAATATTTTTACTATAACCGATAAGCAGTTCTACGTTACAACGGTAGTCTTTCTGGCGGCAGGTGTTTTGCACACGCTCTTTTACCAGCGTTTTATGCTTATAGCTTTTGACGCGGAGACAGCCAGAGCCAGCGGCGTCAAGGCAGGATTATGGAACTTTGTTTTCTACCTGATACTGGGCGTCACTATTTCCCTGGGCATACAAACCGCGGGAGTTTTGCTTACTTTTGGCTATCTGGTTATCCCCGCGATGACCGCTTTGCTGCTGGCGAGGGATATGCCCAAGACATTTATCTTCTCTATCGTATTTGGCGTCGTAGCTACAGTTATAGGGGTATATTCTTCATTTGTTTTTGATCTTCCCGGGGGAACGACAATTGTAACGGTTTCGGGTGTAATCTATCTGGCGGTCCTTTTGGTAAGGGTAGTTTGGAAGAAATAGATTATTTTTAAAGGCTTGACAGTGTTTTTATTTTTACTTGACAAAAGACCGTGGATTGTGTTACATATTTAACAGTTGTAACACGAGGAGCGGTAATGTCTAAACTAGTACGATTCGGAGTGTCCTTGGAAGATGATCTCCTGGAGAGATTTGACCGCCTGATCAAAGAGAAGAATTATACCAACCGGTCAGAAGCTTTCCGGGATTTGATCCGCCAGGAACTGGTGCAAAAACAGTGGCAAACCAGCGGAGAGGTGGCCGGAGCAATTACGCTTATTTATGACCATCACCAGCGGGAACTAGTCAATAAACTGACGAATATCCAACATGACCATGGCCGCATAATTATCTCTTCCCAGCACACTCATCTGGACCATGACATTTGCCTGGAGATCATCGCCGTTAAAGGTAATCCAAAAGAAGTCCAAAAACTGGCCGACAGCTTAAAATCAATAAAGGGGGTGAAACACGGGACGTTAAGCATGTCTAGCATGGGTAAAGATATTTAATAAAGAGAATTTTTTTTGCCTTATAGTAGCACGTATTATACAATCGTATGCTATTAGGAGTCGTAAGAATTCCGCATAAACATTTACTAAAAAGGAGCCGATGATGCAAAAAGCAATTTTTAGGGGGTTGATTGTTTCCGTAATGGTGATTATTTTAATAATAATGTCGAGTATCTTAATGGCTGATCCCAGCGAAGTTTATCTTTCTTTAACGCGACTCGCGATAACTCCCACCAGATACGAAAAGGAAATTCTTTTACTCCCCAACAGCGTGAGCGTAGTGACAAAAGAAGATATAAAAATGTCAAACACCAAGCAGACAACAGAAATTCTAGGTGAGCTTCCAGGGCTATTTATAAGAAAAACCGGTGACTTTGGCAGGGCCGACGTGGATATAAGAGGTATCGGTGGAAACGGGCGGCAAATCGGCGTCTTTATTGACGGCCGGCCGGACAAGATGGGTGTGTTTGGTTGTGCGGTAACACACACGCTTCCTTTAAATAATGTTGAAAAGATCGAAGTGATCCGGGGACCAGAGTCGGTATTGTATGGTTCTGATGCGTTTGGCGGCGTTATTAATATTATCACGCACCGAGCCCAAAAAAAAATGGAAGGATATTTTACTACTTCAATGGGTACTTATAATACGCAGAACTACCGCCTGCAGCAAGGGAGCAAACTGGATAAGCTTGATTACTTAATCAGTATCGATAAACGTTCTTCGAACGGACACAAGGAAAATTCTGCCTATGATTCTCGGGATTTCTCCGGTCAGATCGGTTATGCTCTTCCGGATAACTCCGATATTTCGTTCAGCGGTAAATATTTTTCCGGCACTAAAAATGAACCTGCTCCTTCTCCAGCGGGGACCTGGAACAATTACGATAGAGGGTCTGCCGATCTGACGTACACCAAAAAAGCGGGAGACTTCGACAGTTCAGTCAAGGTTTATCGCACCTTCGGCGAACATACGTTTTTCGATGGATTTCATTCAAAGGACTACACTAATGGAGCCATGTTGCATGGCAAAACAAATATCGGGACCGACAATAAACTGAGCGCCGGAGTTGATTATCGCTACCAGTTCGGCGACATTCTCAACACATCCCCAGCAAAATTCATAGGCCAGTATCATAAATACGAATATGGAGTATATGTAAACGATGAGCATACTTTTTTGGAAAAGATCATAGTCAGCGGCGGCGCCAGATATAATTACGATGAACTCGCCAAAAGCAATGTTACTCCCAAGATCGGACTGGTTTACAATATTATCGAAGGTACGATTTTGCGGGGAATATGGAGCAAAGGGTTCCGGGCGCCGCAAATAAACGATTTATATCTCTGGGGTGGAAATACGGAACTAAAACCGGAAAAGATAACTAATACCGAAGCGGGTATGCGTCAGAGAATAGGCCAGGCCATAGATGTTGACATTTCAGTTTTTAGCATGAAGGGTAAGGACCTTATCCAATCAGTGTCAGGGAAAAACCTGAATGTCGGCGATTTTAAGTTCAGTGGTATAGAAACAATGTTGAATGCGCGCTTTACGGACTCGCTCAACGGGCAGGTAAATTATACCTGTTTCGATCCTGGTACGCAAACTACCGGCAGGCCAAAAGACAAAATAGGGGCTTCCCTGAACTACGCTCAGGGCAAACTGAGCGGAACATTTACCGGACAGTATATAAGTAGATATTACTCAGCCGATAACTCCACGGGTAGAATAGACGATTACCTGATATTCAATACTAAGGGAGATTATCGAATATTAAGCAATCTTTCTATTTTTGCGGCCATAGATAACCTTACCAATAAGGAATACCAGGTATATTCCAGCGGCCTGTATACCATGCCAAAAAGAACGTTCTATTTAGGCCTAAACTACATTTTTGGATAATTGGTCTGGAGGCCTAAATTGAGAAGAATATTAACACTCCTACTGCTTGGCATTTTCTTTCTGTTTCCATTTTCAGTGATAAACGCAGAGCAAAATGAAACAGACATAAAGACGATTATTGTAACTACTACTCATATAGGAGCGATCGTCAAAGAGATCGGGAAAGACAAAGTGCGTTTGGTTACGCTTGTGCCTGGGGGAATGTGTCCGGGTCATTTTGATATTGCACCGAGAATGGCTGAGAAGCTGGCAAAAGCTGACCTTTTCATCTGCCATGACTGGGAAAAATGGACGGAAGGCTTTCTTGCCGGTATCAAAAGCGATTCTCTGCATAAAACAGTCGTGACCACTGAGGGGAACTGGATGATACCAGAGGTCAACATCAGAGCCGTGCAGGAAGTAACGAGAATACTGAGGTCATTCGATGTGCAGAATATCTTGCATTATAAAGATAATCTTGAAAAACACAAAAGGAAAGTGGCGGCTGAAGTCGCGCGGATACGGAAAAT
>CAZFDO010000051.1:5141-9473 GCA_964517965.1 uncultured Clostridia bacterium | reverse complement strand
ACGATGAAATTATACGGGTCGGGATTGATCCAGCTGATTAGGACACGGATTAAGATTAACCAGTAAAGGATAGTGAGCCCGATATCTAAAATTCGCGCTAAGGCTAACAGAAAATTAGATAGAACAAACATTATTTGCCCAGGGTCTTAAGATATTTATAGTAATCGCTGTCTGTAGTCAAGATCAGTGTTGAATTTTCGTCAATAGTGACCTTATATGTTTCTAAAGTCTTAAGCAACGAATAAAACTCAGGTTGCTGCTCATAAGAGCTGGCGTAAATATTAATTGCCTCGGCGTCGGCTTTGCCGACAATTGACTGGGATGTCCGGTAAGCCTGCGAAGTGATCAATTTCAACTCTTTGCCGGTCTGGCCTTCGATCTCGGCAGCTTTGCCAACTCCTTCTGAGCGGTATTTCTCGGCTGCGCGCTTTCTTTCGGCGATCATCCGGTCATACACCTTGTTACGCACTTCTTCCACATAATTTGTGCGCTTTATGCGCACATCCATGATCTCGATCCCGTATTGAGGGGCGAGAACTCTGGCTTTCTCCAATATGGAACGGGTCAATTTTTGCCGGCCCATTTCAATGCGTTCCAAGGCCTCTTCGTTAACAATAGCATCATCTCCCAGTTCCTTGGTTTCTAATATGCGATTTGAATCCCTGACCGCCTCAACCAAAAGATTTCCGGTAACCGCATCCCTGGTGGCCGAGTTAATAATATCGTTCAGGCGGCTGCTGGCGCTCAACTCATTGCCTACGGACTGTAAGAACTTCAGCGCATCCACTATTTTCCAGCGTGCGGTTGTATCCACCCAAATATATTTTTTGTCTTTGGTGGGTATCTGATTCGGATCACCGTCCCATTCCAGCATCCTCTTCTCAAAATAATGCGCCTGCTGGATAAAGGGCGCTTTAAAATGCAGGCCCGCAACTATTATCGGAGCTCCCACCGGTTTGCCGAACTGGGTGATCACGACTTGTTTTGTCTCATCCACTATATATAACGCCCCGCTTATAAACGCAAGTCCGACAATTATAGCCAGCATAAAAACCAATCCCAAAACTGCCCCTATTTTTCCTTTTATCATTGTTTTTCCCCCACTTTCTTGCTTAGATCCAATAACGGCAATATGGAAGATTGTGTTGGATCAATTATATATTTTTCCTTTGCTTTGGGCAAAACTTCAGCGAGTGTTTCCAGGTATAGCCTCGTGCGGGTGATTTCGGGAGCTTTTTTATATTCGTTTAAAGTTACTAAGAATCTCGCTGCCTCGCCTTTAGCCCTGTTAACCTTATCCACAGAATACCCTTCGGCCTGGCGAATAGTCCGTTCCGCTTCCCCTTTGGCTTTTGGTATGGCCTTATTATATGCCTCCCAGGCTTGGTTGATCATTTTCTCTTTCTCCTGCTTTGCTTCATTAACTTCGTTAAAAGCCGGCTTTACCTTATCCGGAGGATTTACATCCAACAGTTTCACCGTAATAATCTGTATCCCGGTCTGGTAATCATCTAATATTTTTTGCATCTCAAATTGAGCTAAATGGTCTATTTCCTCTCTTTTAATAGTCAATACTTCATCCACGGTATAATCTCCCACAAACCGGCGCATAACTATCTCGGAAACGTCCCTTATAACTTGGAGGGGATTACGCACGACAAAAAGCAGTTTTATAGGGTCTTTTATCTTAAATTGCACGATCCAGCGCACATCAAGTATGTTCAAGTCTCCCGTAAGCATCAGAGACTCCTCAAGGTCTACTCCATAAGAAGTCCCTGTTTTTACCCCTGTGCCCACGCCTCTGGTTCCGAACTCTTCCTTAAAAATCTTCTCTACCTTGATCGGGGTTACTTTATCGATCCCAAAAGGAATCTTGGTATGCAGGCCGGGAGAGCTTAAACCGATGTATTTACCGAACCTCTGAATTACGCCTACCTCATCCGGGCCTATTGAATAGATCACGCCTGTTAGCCCGATAATAACGAGCACGACTAATACTATCCACACGGTGTACCTGCTGTATTGCGAAAACTTCTGCTTGATCATATCGATCAGATCATTGGGTGTAGAAATATTTTGCCATTCCATAGCTTCCCATCCTTTCAGATTATTAGGCTATACAAAAAAATAGCCATTCTGCTATTTTTGCAGGATGGCGGCCCGACCATCATTATTTCCTTCAGAAATAAAAAGTATTTCTGAACCCAGAAAAATATTTTATAATGCTTATACATCTACTCTAAAGAAATTTAGGCTCTTTGTCAAGCGTAATCGAGAATTGATATGGAAATGAGGAACTGCCGGTGGTCCAGATTAGTATTGTCGAGGTCTTTGCCTTCAAAATTAAGTGCAGAATTATATCCGGACGAACCCTATTTGCCTTGCGGTTCTATTCCGTTCCAGCAATAGAGACATAGATTCTTACGCGGCAAACCGATAGCCTTTACCATATCTTCAATGGTTTGGTATCTCAGGGTGGTCACTTCCAGGTCCCTGGTTATCCAGTCGATCATTTTTTTATACTTCTTTGATTCTGGTTTTAAGTATTCTGATACATCTTCAATATCATGACCTTCTAAAGCGCGGATGGCTTTTCTGGCCGCCAGTTCATTGATATTGCGGGTGGACAGGCAAAATTTACAGGGAAACATCAGCGGCGGGCAGGCTGGACGAATATGCACTTCCTTAGCTCCGCAATCCCACAGTTTATTAACCGTGAAATTCTTTAATTGTGTGCCCCTGACGATTGAATCTTCACAGACCACAATGCGGTTCCCTTTAATTATTTCCCGGATGGGGATCAGCTTCATTTTAGCGATCAGGTCCCGGGTCTCCTGTGAAGGTGGCGTATAGCTGCGGCCATAACCAGGCGTATATTTCACCAGCGGCCGCCGGAATGGCTTCTTTGATTCCATGGCGTATCCAAAGCCATGCGCCAGCCCGGAATCAGGAACACCGGTCACCAGGTCGACCTCAATATCTTTGTCTCTTTTGGCCAGGAACCTTCCGCAACGTTCCCTGACCACTTCGGCATTGATCCCTTCATAATTTGAAGAGGGAAATCCTGTATAGATCCATAAAAAAGAACAGATCTGATTAATTTTACCGCCGCCGCGTTTGCTGACCGGCCCTTTTTCTGTCAGCAGCATTATCTCTCCGGGTTGCAGATATTTAAATACCTGATATCCCAGGTTGGGAAAAGCGCTGCTTTCTGCGGCAATGGCCCAGCTTGATTCTTTTTTTGCCAGGATCAGAGGCGTGTATCCGCGGCGGTCACGGGCAGCGTAAATACCATCCTTATGCAGCATCAATAAAGAACAGGAACCATCGATCATAGAAAACATCTTTTCAATGCCGTCGACAATACTGGAACCCTGGCAGATCAGCTTGGCGATCAATTCGGTGACATTGACCCCGTCCTTGCCGGATTCGCTGAAAGAACCTCCTTTATGCATGAAGTCCCTGGCCAGCTTTTCTTTATTCGCGATCAAGCCCGCGGTGACCAGGCAGAACTGGCCGAATTTGGAATTGATCAGCATGGGCTGTTCATCAGAATCGCTGATGACCCCGATTCCCTTTTTCCCTTCCATCTGTTTGAAATCTTCGTAAAATTTTGATTTGAATTGGCTTTGGCTGATATTATGTATCTGCCGTTCAAAGCTATCTCCCAATACCGCTATTCCTCCGAATTCAGTACCCATATGGGAATGATAATCAATCCCGTAAAAGAGAGTCTCAACACAGTCATTTTTGGAAAATACGCCAAATATTCCGCTCATTTTTCACTCCGTTTTTAATGGATTTGTTTGAACGCTGATTTAATTTTGTTTACCAGTTCTTAGAGATGGCCTCTGATAACAGTGTGAGATAGGTGGCGGGTTGGGTCTTGTATTTATGGAAGACTTCCAGGATGAACTTTTCTTCCACGGTTTGCTGGTAGAATATTTTCTCCTGTAATTCAGATTGGCTCTTAATGGATGGATATTTTGCATTGGATTCACTCATGGCCCGGTCCTTAGCGTCGATGATACTGTCATATATGTCACGCCGCTGGGATTCGTTTTTAACTAATGCCGGGGCGATATTTGTCCCGCGGCAGAGGGATTTACGGACAAATCTGGTTTCTCCGGAGAAAGTGAGAATGTTATACCACCCTCTTTGCTGGCCGTTATACTTAAAGATATCTCCTCTGAGGGCGATCAGTAGCGCCTGAGCTTTGAGGTCAGGCACTGGTTTAATTTCCGCATAGGAAGCGTTAATAATGATATAAGCATACTCTGCCTGGTCTTCCCTGTCTTCTTCAGCTTTTTCGAGCTTCGACTTACGCTCAGC
>CAZFDO010000051.1:0-5131 GCA_964517965.1 uncultured Clostridia bacterium | reverse complement strand
TCCCGGGATAGCTTTTCTGCCGCTGTTTTATCTTTTTGTTCTTTTTCCAGGCTGGATTTATTATCTGCTGCTTTTTGGGCGGTTTCCAGCTTAGCCTTTTTTTCGTCTGTGAGTCTGGCTTTTTGTTCGGCCTCTTCTTTGTCTTTTTGTTCTGCTGCCAGCTTGGCTTGCTCCTGCTGCTGCCGGTAGACATTCAGTTCTCGGTTAGTCATAACTTTTACGATCCCCGCGCTGACGAAAGCGGGACCATTGGGAATATCTATTTCATACCATTCCTTATCCTTATTCCTGCTTCTGGAGAGCAATTTATAGTCTTTGTCTTTAGGAGATGTAGTAATTATGTCCGCTTTTATACTAGCTTTGTTTCTAATATTAGTATCTTTTATGGTAATAAGCACATTTTTATCTTTGAGCCATTTCTGCTCCTGGGCCAGTGCTTCCGCCACTTCCTTAGCTTTGCGCTCCGCTTCCTGGCGCTTCGCTAGTTCCGTCGCTTCGCGGAGCCGGCGCTCTTGCTGCTCCTTCTTTTCAATTAGCAGGCGGGCCTTTTCTTCAGCAGCTTCCCGCTCAATATCCCGTTTCATCTGCAGTGCTTTATCCGAGAGGACCTCAGCCAGGCTACTAGCTATAAAAGCGGTACCGGTAGGCATGCTGAGTTCATACCAGTCTTTGGCCCGGGAAACAAGCTTGTAGGATTCTCCAGCCGTGGTTTGTCCTATGACCGTCGCCGTTCTGCTGGGAGCTTGACGCAGGTTAATATTATTTTTATTTATGAAGACATATTTATCTTTGAGCCATTCTTTTTCTCGGTCTTTAGCTTCAGCTTCCTGTTTAGCTTTCAATTCCGCGGCTTCAGCTTCCTGGCGTTCAGTTTCCTGGCGCTTCGCTAGTTCCGCTGTTTCGCGGAATTCCTTGATCTTTTTTTCATTCTCCAGTTTGGCTTTTAGTTCAGTTTCCCGGCGGGCTTTTTCTTCAGCTCCTTTTTGCTTATGTTCAGCTAAAGCGTTTTCGCCTAATATCGTAGCTATATTATAATTAATGAAAGCTGTGCCGGTAGAAAAATTAATCTCATACCATTCTTTACTGCGTGAAACAAGCTTATATGAATCGCCGATATTGACGGTGGCGAGTATCTTGCCTTTTATATTAGGTTTATTCTGCAGGATCGCTTTTTTAACCTTAACCAGGACATACTTATCTTTGAGCCATTCTTCTTCCTGGGCTTTGGCTTCGGCTTCCTGCCGCGCTTTCAATTCGGCCGCTTCCTTAGCCAGTCTTTCTTCTTCCTGGCGCTTTTTTTCGGTCTCGAGCTTCGACTTACGCTCAGCTTCCTGTTTCTGGGCCTCCTGAGCCTGCCGAAGGACTACCTGACGTTCTTTCTTTGTTTCTTCCCTATTTCTGGGACCAGCCAGTACATCAGCTTCCGTGAGGATCTCAGCCAAGCTAGCGGCAACAAAGACATTTTGTTCAGGCGGCAGGAATATTTCATACCAGCCTTTTTGGCGCGCCAGCAGTTTATAGGTTTGACCGCTATTGGCCCGGGCCAGTATGCGGCTTTTTATATTTGCCGATTCACGCAGGTTCACCAAATTAGTTGTGATCAGCACATATTTATCTTTCAACCAGGCGTCTTCATCAGCCTGGACAGGTTTTTCTGCGGCTATCTTTACTTTAGTATTATTCTCTTTTTTCTCTGTTGGCTTTTCTGTTGGCAGAAGTTTTTGTTTTGGCTGGGCCGGTACAGCCGGCATTGGCGGTTCGGGAGCAGCTATAGGCTCAGCCTTGCTCTCTTCATCGTTTATCAGCTCTGCTGACTTATCGGAAATAAACGCTGTGCCTGAAGAGGTCAGGACCTCATACCAGCCTTTATAAACCCATACTAATTTATATACTGTTCCTTGTGGAGCGCTGCTGATAACCTTGGCTGTATCGCTGGCTTTGTCTCTTAATTTTGCCTCTTTGTCAGTGACATAGACAGTCTTTAATTTAATTTGCTTCGCCGCTTTAGTAGCTTCGCTGACCGCTGCCGGCAGGTTAGGCTCATTGACGATCCTGACTACTTTAGAAAGGACATACGCTGGCCGGTCATCAGGCAACGATACCGCGCACCAGGCGCCTTCCTGGGAAAGAAATTTATAATAGTCACCTTGTTTGGCTGTGACCATGATAGTAGCCGTAATATTTGGTTGTTGCCGCAGGATAATATTATTCTGTATGGCAACGGCAAATAATGGTTGAGAAACAGATTGAGGCTCGGGTTTAGTTTGAGGAACAACTACTGGTTCAGGTTTGGGCTGAGGCTGGGTAACGATCGCCGGTTCAGGTTGAGGGGTTTTATCAGGAACAGCTGCTTTTTTTCGCTGCGCTTTAATCTGCGCCAGTTCAGCAGGAGTAATAATTCTTGATACCTTTGCCGGGATGTAGCATCTCTGGCCACTGGCTAAAGCTATCTCATGCCAGGCAGCAGAAATCTTTTTGCTCAATCTGAAAGCATTACCAGCCTTGGCTTTAGCTACTATCCTGCCGTTAGCTTTCGGAATAGCCCGGATGTAAGATCCAGAGCTGGTAATTAACACATAACTCTCGGCCAGTTTTTCTTTAACCGGTGCTGGTTTTTGTACTACGAGTCGCGCTTGTTTTGATTTGTTCGGTGTTTTTATCCGGGCATATTTCTTGTCCAGATATCCTTCTTTGCCTGGAGAGAGCTCGATGAGATACCAACCCGGCAGTTCATGAAGAACCTTAAAGATCTCACCCTTAAAAGCAACGGCTATAATATTTGCTTCAGCTGTCGCGTGTGATTTGATCTCGGCTTTTTTGATCTCAACAATAATATTAACAGGAGTGGTTTTGGCAGGTTTGGGCTGGGCGGACCAGAGGTTGGCCGCACCTATAGCTGCTAGGCTTAATAAAAGTCCGGTATAGATAATTTTGTTGATACAGGTTTTCATTGGTCTCATAAGTATCCCTGTAATGGCTGAATATTATATCTTATACAAATTTCTGTTTTAAGTCAATAAAAAACGAAAAACCCGCCAATACTATCATTAACGGGTTTAGGATAAGCATCCCGGGAAAAATTATCCTTCCCTTTTTTTAAGTTCTTTATCAATATACAACAGCGAACCAGTGGCTTTTTCTCCGAGGAGTTCCAGCTTTTCCAGGATCTCCCTGGCATTGGACTCTTCCTCTACCTGTTCGGTAATGAACCATTGCAACAGGACCTGGACCGGATAGTCATTGTCTTTCAGGGCAGTTTCATACAGTTTGTTGATCAGGCCGGTGACCTTCTTTTCATGTTCATAGGTTTGTTCAAAAATATCCAGCATGTTCTGGAAATGTGTGGGTGGCTGTTTGATCGGGGCCAGTTCCACTTTCCCGCCGCGGTCCAGTAAGTGGTCATACAATTTCATGGCATGTTTGGTTTCCTCATCTGCCTGGACTTTAAGCCAATGCGCGAAACCCTTTAGGTTGGCGCTGGCGGCGAACGCACTCATAGATAAATAGAGATATGAAGAATATATCTCGGCATTGATCTGGGAATTTATAGCATCCTGCATCTTTTTGCTGATCATAAAATTCTCCTGGGAAACTGTTAAATTATTTATATAATTTATAGGCTAAAAAGTCAAGTTAATTAAGGATCTTATCCAGCTCGCTCCAGTAGCGCATATATCCGGCAATGATATTTAAGGCGATTATGCCGGCAATGATCAGATAAGCGAGCACCGGCAGTACCCGCATCAGGACCTGTAAAGTGCGCTGGTTCTTTTCTCCCAGGTATTCCGCAGCTTTCATCAGCATGCCGTCTATATTGCCGCTGGCCTCTCCGGTGCTGACCATAGCAATTAATTCTTCTGAAAATATTCCCGCGGCCTGGAACGCCTGGGTGACCGGGCAGCCTTGTTCGAGGACCCGCTGGGCTGGCCGGAGCCGGGCCTGCAAAAATTCATTATCCGTAAGCTCAGTGGCTATCTGCCAGCTCTCGATCGTATTCAGGCCTGATTGGTACAAAGCGGCAAACCCGCGGATAAATTTATAAAGGCTCAGGTTCTTAAGTAATTTGCCGCTGACCGGGGGCCAAAGCTTGACCTGGTCATATAACAACCGGAATTTATTTTTACCGATATAATTTAGGAAATATATTGTTGCCCCGCTGCCGTATAGGAATAAAAAACTAGTGAATATCTTGGTTAAATATGCTACTGGGCCGCTGGTAAAAAAAGTGGCGGCAGGTATAATAAGGATAAACAGGTGCAGCAATATTACCGGGTAGGCTAATCCGACGAGGAGGCGGCTGAGGCTTTTATGTATGTCTTCCAGGTAATCAGCGATCACCTGGGCGTTTTCCGGCAAATGTCCGCTGACCTCCCCGCTTCTGATCAGGGCTACGGGGAATTTGCCGAAATATGATTCATATCTTTTAAAGACCAGGGAAAGTTGCTGTCCCTGCTGGGCGGCAATTTTGAATTCATTGATGATGACCGGCAGGGTTGGTCCGAGTGATTGGCGCTGCAGGTGTTCCAGGGCAGGAAGCAATCCCAGGCCGCTTTTTAAAAGCGAGGCGAATTGCTGAAAAAATAATATTTTCTTTTTTAACGCAAAAATATACATTCAGCTCTTTCTTTATCTATAATTGATACATTGTAAAGGCAGAGAAAAATCAAGATGATGGATGTAATTTATTACGGTTTGCAGGTCATCTTTCTTGGCGCTGCTCACTCTCAGCTTTTCGCCTTCGATCTGGACTTGCACCCGTAAATCAAGTTTTTTGATCAGTTGTACCAGTTCTTTGGCTTTTTCTTTTTCTACGCCTACGGCGATATTGGCCAGTTGCCTGATAGTTCCGCCCAGAGCGGTCTCTTCTGCTTTATAGTCTAAGGCTCGCGGAGAAATTCTCCGGGAAGTAAAACGGGCAGACATTATTTCCTTAAGGGCGCGGAGTTTATAGGCGTCATCAGCAGTAAAGGTTATGGTTTTTTCGCCCTTGTTGAAATCTATCCCGGCTTTTGATCTGCCGACGATCAGGGTCAGGGAATTAAGCAGCAGGGATCGGCAGTGGGGGATGGCCACGGATTTTCCGATCCCGGTGGAGCCCAGCTCCTCGCGTTGCTTGAGGCTGACCAGCAGG